>JAVEVM010000372.1:0-4761 GCA_034005055.1 Desulforhabdus sp.
GGCCTCAGCTGGCGAGCAACATTCGCCGTGCGGCCGAGCTCACCCGCATTCCTGACGAGCGCATCCTGGAAATTTATGAGGCCTTGAGGCCCTATCGCTCCACCAAGAAAGAATTGCTTGATATCGCCCGCGAGCTCGAAACGAAATATCAGGCGCGGATCTGTGCGGCCCTGGTGCGCGAGGCCGTCGAAGTGTATGAAAAGCGGCGGCGCCTCCGACGCGATTAACTCGAAGAAGAGAACTGGATTTTACTCGACCCAACTTAAGACTGAGAGCTCAAAATCTGAAACTGAGTGCAGGAGTCCCGGCAGATGGCTTATATCGCCGGCGTGGATGTCGGCAATAACACGACCGAAGTTGCAGTTGGGGAAATCCGTCCCAGCGGAGATGTCAGATTTCTTTCCAGCGCAATTGTTCGCACCGTTGGCATCAAAGGGACAATCCAGAACGCTATGGGAGTAATCGACGCACTTGACACCGCGTTGCAGCCCTTGGCGATGCAGCGCAGAGATCTTTCCCTGATTCTGATAAATGAAGCAACTCCAGTGATCGGCGATGTGGCCATGGAAACCATCACTGAAACCGTTATCACAGAATCGGCCATGATCGGTCACAATCCGGCCACACCCGGAGGACAAGGTTTGGCATTCGGTGAAACGATCTCTTTTGATCGTTTGACCAAGGCCTCGCCGGCCGGCCGGTGGATTGTGGTCATCCCCGGCTCCGTCGATTTCCAGAAGGCTGCAGAACATTTGAATGAGGCGATGGGGGCCGGTGTGCAGATCGTCGGCGCTATAGCTCAAAACGACGATGCGGTGCTGATCCATAATCGTTTGCTCAGATCTGTTCCGATCGTGGATGAGGTGGCACATATCGATCGCGTGCCTTTGGGCATGCCGGCGGCAATAGAAGTCGCGGCACCCGGTCGAGCAGTTGAGAAGCTGTCCAATCCTTACGACATTGCCACTATCTTTCAACTGGATGCTGAAGAAACCCGCCGGATCGTTCCAATAGCACGCGCCATCATGGGCATAAGAAGCGCGGTGGTGATCAAGACCCCGAGAGGGGATATCCAAGAGCGGCGAATTCCAGCCGGAAGGCTTGCCGTTATCGGTGAGCAGCAAAAGACCGAGGTGCAGATTGATGAAGGTGCTGAGGCCATCATGATGCGGGTGGAGGAAGTATCGCCGCTTAAAGAAATTCGGGGAGAGCCGGGGACCAATGTAGGTGGGATGTTCGAACAGGTGCGCAAGGTCATGGCCGAGCTCACCGATCAGCCGGTGCATGCTATCACAGTGCGCGACATTCTCGCCGTGGACACTTTCAAGCCGCAGAAGGTGCTGGGGAGTCTGGCGGGCGAATATGCTTTGGGCAATGCAGTGGGCCTGGCTGCTATGGTGGAAACGCACAAGCTTCCCATGCAAAGACTGGCAAGAAAGATCGAGGAGGAGATTCACGTTCCCTGCTGCGTGGGCGGGGTGGAGGCCGAGATGGCAATTCGTGGTGCCTTGACCACACCCGGCACGAGGGCACCCCTGGCCATTCTTGATCTTGGCGGCGGCTCGACGGACGCCGCCCTGATTACCGAGGCGGGAACGGTCGGTAGCATTCATCTGGCCGGTGCAGGGGAAATGGTCACCTTGCTGATAGATACCGAACTGGGCCTGGAAGACAAAGAGCTCTCCGAAGACATCAAACAGTATCCGCTCGGAAAAGTGGAGAGCCTCTTTCACATCAGACACGAAGATGGCTCTGTGCAGTTTTTTCAAAAACCTCTCGATCCAAAGCTTTTCGGTCGCGTCGTAGTGCTGACAGATGGTGGAGCCAAGCCGATCAATACAAGCGCGGGGCTGGATAAAATTGCCACGGTGCGACGTCAGGCGAAGCACAAGGTATTTGTGCACAATGCCTTGAGGGCGCTGAAGAGGGTTGCGCCGGCCGGCAACATCCGGCTGATTCATTTCGTGGTGCTGGTGGGTGGCTCGGCCCTGGATTTTGAAATTCCCAAAATGATCTCCGATGCCCTCATGGAATACGCCGTTGTCACCGGCCGTGCCAATGTGCGCGGCCTCGAAGGTCCCCGCAACGCGGTGGCGACCGGTCTCATCTTGGCACATGCGGAAAGGCGGGCTGGGTCATGAATCAAAAGCCGGCCATAGTGATTTTTGTGAGCTCTTCCGCGCCGACGGATCTTCTGCAGCCTGTTCTGTGGGGGATGGAAGAAGAAGGTATTCCCTTTGAGATTCACCAGGCCGCAAACAGCTCAATCGGGCAGCTTGCAAAGCAAGCCGCCGACAGTTCACCTTTAAATGTCGGTATGGCGCAGGGCGGCGACGCAATGGTGGCCCTTCATCACCGTGATCTGCCGGCTGAAACGCCTTTGTTTACTGTGAACTGCAAAAATGCTCATTCGTCAAGCCTACGCCTTCTGGGAATAAACGCCGCACGGCTGGTCAAAGGGCAGCCGCTGGCATTTTATGAGCATTCAGAGCTTAATACCGGCCCCGGAAATGCTCCCCAAGCAGCGGATAGTCGTCTCGAATACCTGGTTGCCCTGGTGCTGGATGAGGTTCTGAAGGAAGGATATCGATGAAAGGCCAAAGTCTTGGACTAATCGAAACCTGGGGATTCGTCGCTGCGATTGAGGCCGCCGACGCAGCCTGCAAAGCGGCTGTGGTCTCTCTGCTCGGTTACGATCGAGTGGGCGCCGGCCTTGTTACGGTCAAACTGACGGGTGAGGTAGCGGCAACGAAGGCGGCAGTGACTGCAGGAGCTGCAGCTGCCGGCCGTATTGGAAAAGTGGTGGCGGTGCATGTCATACCAAGACCGGATAAGCAGTTGCGGTTGGAGCCTCCTTCCCCTGGCAGCGACAAGTCTGAAACCGAACAGAAGTCACCTGCGGAGGAATCTTCAGGCAAGGCCGGCCCGGAATCGATTCAAGAAGCACCAACGGAGGCAAAAGCTCGCAAGTCAAAACAGCAAAAACAGAAACATGTTATAAAAATTGAAAAAGCTAAGGGCAAGAAGCGCAAATCGGAATGAGATTCCTGCTATGGCAGTCTTCATTGAGCCCGTCGAGAATTCGCAAATGCAGAGAGGTCGCCTGAGGTTGATTTGCTTTATGAATGCCGACCGCATTGTTTTAACTCATCTCTGGAAATACAGGTCTTACGCACACAAGCAAGAAAAGGAGCATTTATGGCCGAACTTCGCGTATACGTCTACCTGGATCGATTGCAGCCACAGTTCGCCGCCTACATGGGCGCCAATGCTCGAGGATATCTTCCCGTGGTTGGCATGGCCGCGGTGCTGGTAGAAATCGCTCCGGGTGTGCTGATCAATCAGGTTACCGATGCGGCTCTAAAATCAGCCAATGTCCGCCCCGGACTGATGGTGGTGGAACGCCATTTTGGAGTACTGGAATTCCATTCCAAGGCGCAAGCTGAAGTGAAGCATGCCGGGCGCGCTGTTCTGACCTCACTGGGGATGAATCTGGAAGATCGCGTTAAACCGACTGTTCTCAATTCCCAAATCATTCACAAAGTAAACGATTACCACGCGCAGATGGTCAATGTCTCCCGTCTCTGTTCAATGCTCTTGCCCGGCCAGGATATGTATATTCTCGAGGTGCAGCCGGCCGGCTACATTGTTCTAGCCGCCAATGAGGCGGAAAAAAACGCGCAAATCACTCTGGTGGACTGCCGAACCTTTGGCGCCGTGGGACGTCTTTACATCAGTGGCAGGGAATCGGATGTCGCACGTGCAGCCGAGGCAGCCAAGACCGCGATTTTTAGCTTAGCCGGGAAAGAGTCCTCGGCACGCAAGGAAAGCTGATCATGCCCGTTAGCCGGTCTGCAAACCAGCTGTTAGCCGCTTTTGAAGCTTCTCTTAAGCTCAACGGCGACGCCCCCTTTGCAGCCCCCCTGTTTGCAGGGGTGGATCTTGGCACCGCCTATACGGTCACTGCGGTGGTGAATGCTGACGGCGAACCGGTAGCCGGTGCTATGGCCAGAAGCAGATCGAGCATACGGGACGGCTTGGTACTTGACTATATGGGCGCCATCTCCGTTCTGCGAGAGCAGGTCAAAGTTCTGCATCAGGCAGGATTTCCCATCGAAAGTGCGGCTGCGGCTTATCCACCCGGCACGATTGGCCGTAATGCCCAGACTTTCGCCAATGTGCTTGAAGCCGCGGGCTTGCGAGCCGTCGGACTCTTTGACGAACCTTCGGCCGCTTCTCTCGTGCTCGGTATTCTGGACGGAGCGGTGGTTGATATTGGCGGCGGCACAACGGGGATCTCGGTTCTGCAAAACGGCCAAGTGATCTATGTGGCCGATGAGGCCACCGGAGGGATTCATTTGGATTTGGTTATAGCGGGCCATTACCGAATCGACACCGATGAGGCGGAACAAATCAAAACAAATCCTGAGCGGCAGGCGGAGATCTTTCCTCTGGTGCGTCCGGTCTTCCAAAAGATGGCCAGCATTGTAAAGCACCATTTGCGAGAGCACTCGGTGAGTGATCTCTACCTGGTGGGCGGCACCAGTTGCTTTCCCGGCATCCAGGAAGTGATGGAGAACGAAACCGGCCTGATAATTGAGCGGCCGTTCAATCCTTTACTGGTCACTCCGTTGGGAATCGCCCTGAGCTGCCGGAACAGCATGATCGCAGCAAATTGAGCCAAAAGGCAAGCTCATGAAAGAAAAACAGATCAAGCAAATTGCCACCGAAGTCATCCGCAGACTGCTGGAACGTGCCAGC
>JAVEVM010000373.1:0-4754 GCA_034005055.1 Desulforhabdus sp.
GAAAAGCTCGAAACACGCCAACCTCGATCTATTTTCCCCTCAAATGACCGGCAGCTGAGCCGGAGCTCCTCGGCGCTGCCAACATCACAGATTTCTCCTGCACCATCCGGCAGCGGCGATATCAGAATGGATTCACCCGCCCGAGCTTCAAGCTGCTTCAACTCGGTAAGAAGATCCCGATCGCTCAACTGAGCAAACCTTTCCTCCAAAGCGCCGACGGGATTCCCATCGCCGCCCTGCTCGGCCGCATGGAGCACATAAGCGAGGGCCGAGGTTTCCGCTTCGTTAAACCTCCCCCACACCAGGTAACAGCGATTCCTGGCGCGGGTGAGCGCCACATAAAGCAGCCTGATGTTTTCCGCCAGCAGCTCTTTTTCCGCCTTTGCACGGTTCGCCTCCGCCTGCGGCGATCCGAGATCCAACGTCAGCTGCATGCGGTCTGATTCGTCATGGAAAAGAAACGGTTCGGCTGTCCGCTTGATTTTCGATCCATCCCAGGTAAAAGGGCAGAACACTATCGGATACTCCAACCCTTTGCTCTTGTGCACCGTAACAAGCCTCACCGCATTCTCGTCGCTTTCCAGGCGCAGTTGATGCTCGTCCAGACGCACCGAGCCGGGATCGCGCTGCTCGGCGAGCCATTTGACCATTGCCGCCATACTGAGCTTCTTTTCAGCACTCTTCTGCTGCAGGACTTCCGCCAGATGAAGAACGTTTGTTATACGTCGCTCGCCGTCCGGCAGTGCCATGAGCCGTTCAAGAACGTTCAACTCCTGGAGCAGCCTTCTGAACATTCGTATGAAGCCGCCGGTCGCCCACCGGTCGTGATATTCCCTGAATTTGACTAGCCAGAGCTCCCAATCGGCCTCATCTTCCGTTTGCAGGCGATCGAGCTGCCCGCCTTTTAAGCCGATAACTTCCGTTGTCAGTGCGGCTTTGAGGAGCTTTTCGTTGTTCGGTTCAACAATGCCGGAGAGCAGCCTCTCCATTTCAACCGCCTCAGGGGAATCAAACAGGTTTGCATTGCTGTACAAGACAGCCGGAATCCGCAGCTCGGAGAGGGCCTTTTGCATCAGCCGGGCCTCATCATTCTTCCTCACCAGGACCGCGATATCACTCGCCTTAAGAGCCTTCCCGGCAATAACCACCTGACCCTTTGCGGCGAGTGAAAGCAGCCGTGAAATTTCGCCCGTCACCCCATTCAGAATTGCTTTCCGAGCCTCTGTCTTGGAAACCGCTTTGCCTGATTCGCTCTGCCTGCCCGCATCCACAAGCCAAAGCTGCAGGGGGGGCTCGATCCTGTCGTTGACCTTGAGGGCCTCGCTTTGCTCTTCCAGCCTGCCGGCGGCAACCGGTAAAAAAGGTATCCGGTCATAAATGAAAGGTCTTTTGGATCTGGAAAAAATCGCATTGATTGCTGCGATAAGAGCAGGATCGGATCGCCAGTTCTTGCCGAGCGTATAGCGGCTTTGCACCGAATGGGCCGCTTCCATGTAGGCAAAGATGTCGGCGCCGCGGAATCCATAGATGGCCTGTTTCGGGTCGCCGATCAAGAAAAGGATTGAATTCGCGTCATCGAAAATCTGTTTAAAGATCGCGTATTGAATGGGATCGGTATCCTGAAACTCGTCAATCAGCGCAGCTGAATATTTCGCTCTGACGGCGCCGGCAAGCTCATGGCCTCCCTTCTGCTGCAGCGCTGAATAAAGGTTGAGCAAAAGGTCGTCGAAGGACTGGACGTTCTTGTCCCGCTTTCTGCTGCCGAGCTCTTTTTTGGCAAAAGCGAACAGGGCGCTCTTGAGACCCAGCAGGCGCTGCTCGAAAAGTGCAGCCAACTCCCGTTGGGCATTGCTTAGCTGCTCGCACAGTTGAAAAAACCGGTGCTCGGGCGGCGAGTGGCCCTTTCTCATGGCCTTACTGATTTTATTGGCAGTGAACTTCTCGAAGTCCGCACACAGCTCCGGCTCAATCCCGTCAGCGCTCAGATAGCCCTCCATCGCCTGCAGCCATGCTGAGATGTTGGCGATCTTGTACTGCGTCCGGTTTAGTCCCGCATGGCTTGAAAATATCTCGGCGATCTCATCCTTCACGCCGGCCCAGGCACTGGCCAGCTCGGCAAAACAATCCCGGAACGCTTTCTCCGCATGCGTGGTGTCGGGGATTTCAGGTGCCGGAATAACCTTCAAAAGGGGCTGGCCCAATCTGTTTCCGAGTGATGAGAGCAGGCTCGCCGGGCTGACATTCCTGCCGGCAGCGTAGTGAAAAAAAAGAGGCGAGGTGCGATAGAAGCTCTTTCGCCAGAAATCCTCTACGATTTCCCGTTTGAATTCCTGCTGGTCGGTGATGAGCTCGGTATCGAACAGGCTGCCGCTCTCAAAGGCGCTTTCGTGCAAAATGCGCCGGCAGAAGCCATGAATGGTGAAAATGGCAGCCTGATCAAAATCCCGGATAGCGGACTTGAGCCATTCGACGGCCAGCTGCGAATGACTGTATTGAGCCGCCAGTGCGTTCAGGAGAGCATCATCGTTTTTCCTCCCGGATAGAGTATCAACCGCATCTTTAAGCTTATCGCGAATCCTTTCCCGCAGTTCTCCGGTAGCGGCTTCGGTAAAGGTCACCACCAGAATCCGCTCGACGGAAAGCTTCTTTTCCAGCAGCAGACGCACGTAAAGCGCCGTAATCGTATAGGTTTTCCCGGTTCCGGCACTTGCCTCTATGAGGTTGGAGCGTTCCAGGGGGCTGTGCAAAAGATCAAATTCTTGAATCGCGCTCATCACGCCTCAATTATTCTATCAGAGCCGTTCCGATGCCGGGAAGCAACCCCGTTTTGGGTGGATGCTGTACAAAGGCGAAAAAGCATTTGCCTATCCCTTTGCCTCTCTCTGGTGAGACAAGAGAGGACGGTACACCCGATCGGCCAGAGCCTGGAGCTCCTCATCAACCGGGTCCGTGTAACGAAAGCAGAGCTCATAGTAAGGATTATCCTGTTCCCCGACGGAAAAATCGCTCCCCTTCCATTCGCTTGCCGCTTTCCTAAGGGCCGACTCTGTGGAGCCGGGTTTTTTCAGCAATTCTGCGGCATATGCCCAGGATGATTTGGGGAAGAAATGAACCGGCCTCACCAGCCCCTGCCAATAGATGTCCAGAAGGCCTTCAAGCAGCTCCGAGGCGGCAGCCGCCGGTGAGGAGTATTCAAAAGATGTCCATTCCTCTTTACGGTTTGCGGGCAGTCCGATCAAGCAGCTGTGGAAACCGGTCGCAGGAAAAGCGGCGCTCAAAGCCAGGTGATGCAGCCACAGCCGCAAGTGATCGACCGGCCTGAGCCTGGCGTAGCGATAATGGATGAGCTTTCCTGCATAAACGTCACTGATTGTGCCGGTCAGCCTAAAATCGGCAATTTTCAGTTCGATACCGATCGGTTCTATGATCGGATCTTTGAGGTAGGGCTCGGTTCTTAAAAGGAACCTTTCGGTGTTGCGTGCGAAGGCTTCATAGGTGCATTCGCCCGGCGTTCCATGGGGCAGCAGTCCCTCCGCCTTTTTGGCCGAGAAGAGCCGCCCCGGATCGTGCCCTTCAAGCTTTGATTCGATCAGATCCTGTTCCAGCGAATATTTGTTCAACTGTTTCACTTCAAACAATTCCGACTGCTCGGGAGCCTGCAGTTGCTGGCCGAGATAGACGCCAAGGCGCCTGTTGAGCAAAAACTTTGCTGGATTGCTGAAAAAAGCGCACAAACCGGACAGATCCAAAACTTTCCATGAATCCTCCGGGCTGCTTAAAGGCTCGCTGAAAAAATCTGCAGGAGGTGGACGTACTTGCGTCATCTGCCCGGCCGCCCTGCAGTTGTCATCAGAGTAGCTGAACATCCTGCCGCCGGGATTCTTGAAGTATTCCGGACTGAAGGCCTGCAGTCGATGTCTGGTCAAAAGCTTGTCGATGACGCTCTCGCCCGGAAAGGTAAAGCCCCGTTCGACGTAGTCCATCAGCTCGCTGACCAAAACCGAAGGCGGTATGCTGGAATTGTCCTGGATACTTTGCCCGACATAGCTGATGTAGAGCTTTTCTCTGGCCGAAAGGATGGCTTCGAGAAAAAGATACCGGTCGTCATTTCGGCGCGAGCGGTCCCCTTTCTGCGGATGTTTCGCCATGAGGTCGAAGCCGAGAGTCTTGGACTGGCGGGGATAGGCGTCATTGTTCATTCCGACCAGGCAGATCACCTTATTGGGAATGCTGCGCATGGGCAGCATGGCACAAAAGGTGACCCCTCCTGAAATGAAGCCAAAGCCGAACCCGTTGCGCTCGAGCCGGTGCCGCAGATAGCTTTGAGCCACCTTGACATTCACTTCCCCAGCAAAGCCTGACTGGTTGCCGATCTCGGCTAATTCTTTCAGCGTCAACCTGATGGCCTGCAGCTCGCTTTGAGCTGCCTCATCGGGATTGAACAGGTCCTCCAGAAGCTCCGTGAGGGCTTCCGACCATGCCTTCAAAGAACGCGGTTCACCGAGTGAAGCCACCTGCTTGAACAGTCTATCGGCAAATTCTACAAACATTCCCAAAACAAGCGCGTCATTACCTTCTATGAGGTCATAAGGCAGGATTCCTGCGTAGGTCTGGTGATCTTTGAGCGGCAAGGCATAACCAAGCAAGAGCCTCTTGAGGCCGGCTGCCCAGGTGTTTTCGGCAAAAGCCGGCAGACCGAGCTGCTTGCGGCTCTGCTCGTCAATTCCCCATTTGATACCGGCCTCTTGCACCCA
>JAVEVM010000374.1:0-4726 GCA_034005055.1 Desulforhabdus sp.
CTCTTTCCGCTTACTTCTACAGTCTTGTGGAAATGATCGGAGGCGGTCTGCATCTTTATTTCGATACAGCGTCGATGCTGATTACCCTCGTATTGTTGGGCAGGTACATCGAGAGCCGAGCAAGGGAAAAGGTATCCGGCAGCATAACGGAGCTCTATCGTCTTGCCAACCAGAAGGTTCGCCTTCTGCTTGAGGGCAAGGAACGTTGGGTAGCCTCCGGAGCGGTCGAGGCCGGGGATTATTTCCAGGTTCAGGAGGGTGAAAGAATCTCTGTTGACGGGGTCATTATATCGGGCCAAGCTACAGTGGACGAATCGGTTCTCACGGGTGAATCGCGCCCCGTACAAAAATCGATCGGTGATCAAGCCATGGCCGGAGCTTTACTGCTCAAAGGTGAGCTGCAAATAGAGGCTACGCGAGTCGGAAAAGAGAGCTCGCTCGGACAAATCGTCACTATGACACAGGAGGCGCTGGCCGAAAAAACACCCGTCGAGATTCTGGCGGACCGCATCACCAGGCGGCTGGTTCCGGTCATCTTGCTTCTGGCAATTGCAACCGCCCTGGTTCTGCTCAGCCGCAATGCGCCCTTAGAGGAGGCTCTGCTTCGAGCGGTAACGGTGCTTGTGATCACCTGTCCCTGTGCTCTCGGCATCGCCACTCCGCTCGCCAAGGTCGCATCGGTGGCTGTGGGCAGAGCGAATGGAATACTAATCCGAGATACGGCTGCCCTTGAAAAGGCGAAAAACCTCGATGTACTGGCGTTCGATAAAACGGGAACCGTTACTGAAGGCAATTTTACATTGCGCGAGATCGTGACGGATTCCTCCCCCCACCAGGAAGCATTGCGAAGAATTGCTTCGGTTGAGACCGAGGCCGATCATTTTCTGGCGAAAGAAATAGTGCGCACGGCCAGGGAGGCTTCACTGAACCTGGAGAAGGCGCATCGCTTTGAATCTTTTGAGGGGATGGGAGTAAAAGGGATCCTTGGGTGCGGTGAAGTCGTTGTCGGCAATAGGCAGCTCATGAGTAGCTGTGGATTGGATCTATCCACTTCCGTTGAACAGCATGCAGTAAATCTTGAGTCTCAGGGCTCGACCGTAGTCCTGTTTGGCTGGGACGGCATGGTGCAGGGGCTCCTTGGCTTCGGAGATCGAGTAAAAGAAGAGGCACAATGGGTTTTCCACCAGCTTCATGGCAGGAAGATCGCAGCCTTGTTGGTCTCCGGCGATTCAATAGAAACCACCCGTGCTGTAGCAGCCGAACTGGGCATCAGCCAGGCCGTTGGGGAGGCCCTGCCGAAAGACAAGGCGGTGATTATCAGCGAGCTTCAGGGGTTGGGTCACAAAGTGGGTATGGTGGGTGACGGTATGAATGATGCGGCGGCTCTGGCACAAGCTGACATCGGTATTGCAGCGGGCGGTGGTGCCAATGTTATTCAGGAAGCATCCGCCATTACCATCATCGGCGGCAGTCCAGCCACGGTTTTAGACGTCCTCGATTTATCCCGCCTGACCATTAGAATCATTCGTCAGAATCTATTTCTTGCTTTTGTTTATAATGTGTTGGGCATTCCGTTGGCCGTCCTTGGCTTTCTGAATCCCCTGGTGGCCGTTTTTGCCATGTTTGCAAGCAGCTTGACCGTTGTTGGCAATACGCTCAGAATATCACGTTTTGAATGCTGTTCCATCAATCGGAAGAATGGGGCTGAAAGAGATAGTCGATGATGTTGTCATTGGCTCCTGTCTTGGCTGCCCTGACTGCATATTTCAAAATGGCGATCAACTCCTGCAAAGACATGGCGGGGAACCTCTCCAGCCAAACCGAGATATGCGAGATGTCCACACCTTTTTCACGGAGATAATCAAGATCGGGATTCTCCTTCAACGCCTGTTGGATCTCTTGCGGAGAAACTCGTTCGGCTCTCTCAATCCGCGTTATGGCAGTCGTTAATAATTGAATATTTCTTTTCTTCCCCAGTCTTTTCGCAGCTTCCTGAAAATCAATGATTTTCGTCCCATCAGACATTTACCGGTTCCTCCAACGATTGCTCTCTGAATGATCGGGATCTAGTCCCCGGCTACACAGAATTTCATAACTTGCCCACCACAAATGATCAAGCGTCAGGCGGTGAAACCGGCAAGGATTTCACAACTTAACTCAAGCGCCGGCAATGATTTTCCAGCCCATGATTGCTTTACGAAAGGCGGGCTGTGCTGAAGATGATCAAGGAGAAGACATTGGGCATCTTGCTTCTCACCGAGCTTTTGCCTTGATCATCAGATGATGGGCAGTCGGATGAAGGTTGCTTCTCGCCTTCTGCGAATAGAGCCGGCATAGAAAAACAGCCCACTGCATCAGATATCCTTCAACAGTTTGTTTTCGAGGGATTTTTCCAACACCGAAGAAAGTTCCTGCATCTTTTCCGAAACTACGCTCAGCTCGGCCGATTGCCCAAATTCGATATCATCCAAGCCGTGGCTCTCCCACAAGACTATGACTCGATTAAGGGTTATTTTGTTGATGTCAAACGCGGGCTGATAAGTTGGATCGTAATCTTCATTGTAAAGATAGTCGGCACTTGTCCTGACTTCAGAAACTATGCCGGACTGAACCGCTTCCCGCAGTAATTCGTGCACAAGCACGTTCGGAATATCGAGATCATCGGAAATCTGTTGTGCTGTGGGAGGCTGTTCCTGATTGGCAAATTTCTTCACTATTAGATGAATGATACCGAGGATCATCAGCTTCTTTCGGGAGTAACTGATTTTTGAATAATCAGGCTCGAACTCGTAGGCTGCGACATTCTGATAGGCAAAAGATATTTCTGCGCCGAAAAGCAGAATAAGCCAGCTGGCTTGAAGCCATACCAAGAACAGGGGCAGAGCTGCAAAACTGCCGTAGACGGCATTGTATTTTGTTACTCCGATCTGGAAATTGATATATACATACTGAAATGCCTGATAGATCGTTCCTGCAATTATGCCGCCCGCTATACCTGATAGCAGGTTGACTTTCGTATTGGGCATGACGATGTAAATAAAGCAGAACAGGACCCACGTCATCAGATAGGGCGTAAACCGCAATAAAACTTGGATGAATGGACTCAGTTGACTCAATATGGTGACCCTGCCGATAACCGTATCCACTTCCTTTACGATAAATACAGTCACACTGCTTGCTATGACCCAAAAGATGGGTGCAATCAACATTATGGAGAGATAATCCGTGATTTTTCTGACCACGCTCCTCTGTTGATAGGTCTTCCAGATTGCATTGAAAGAGCATTCAATGTTATTCAGCACTTTTATAACAGTCCAAAAGAGAATCACCACTCCGATTCCGGCAACAACCCCACCTGTGGTCGTTTCCAGGAAAGAGTAGGCAAAACCGATGATCCATCTGGCAACTTCCTCCTGCCCCTGCAGTTGAATCAAGATCTGCCGCTCGATAGCTTTTTCCAGGCCGAAACCTTTGGCAATACCGAACGCCATGGCAAAAATAGGGACAACCGATAGTAGCGAATAGAAGGTCAATGCGGACGCCCGCAATGAGCATTGGTCGCTGGCAAAACCGCGCATGGAGAGAACGAGTATCCTTGAAAGCTTGATAAAAAATTGCTTTCTTCCCCTCAATCCGCCCAGGCGAATCCTCCACAGATCATGTTCAACGAACCGACGGAGCTTTGATAGCATGCCTAGCACCCGATTATTCTGTTTGGCTGTACTGCTGTCAGCCATTTGGGACAGCTTCTTTCAATGATAGCGTCGCATGGTCCTGGTTCAACATCCGCCGTTTTTCGAGGTAGGATCTAGCCATGCTCTGTGGGCAGAAAGCAACCTTGCGTCATCGCAACGAATTTAAACGTTTCAATCGTCCATGTCAAATTCGGCCTCGGTGGATCATCGTTCTGATTGCTTTCATAATATTCCTCCTTTATCCTTACCGAGCCTGGCAGTGGCAGAACTGATATCATGCAGTTCAGCTGTTAAGCTTGCAGGCCTCTTGGTTTTGCATTGTAAAAAGGACGCTTCGAATACATCGGGATGATAATCCTCGCCCCTGATTTCAGTGCCTGGATTGATACTCTGAGCAGGCCATTTCGGAGATTCAGATGCACATAGCAACAACGCATGTCAACACGGATTTCGATGCTCTGGCTTCTCTGGTCGCTGCAGCCTATCTCTATCCTGGAACAGTGGGTGTGCTGCCCCGTCAGGTCCAGCCGGATGTTAAAGAGTTCCTAGCCATCCATAAGGATTTGTTCAGAATCACATCGAGAAACGACATCGATATTTCCGATATCACCAGGCTTATCATCGTCGACACTAACCGCTGGAATCGTTTGGATCTTATGAGCGAGCTACAGGAGCGCGCCGATCTCGAAATCATTTTGTGGGATCACCACATGAAGGGCGGAGACATTGAACCGTCCTGGGAGTGTCAGCAGGAAGCGGGAGCGAATATTACGCTCATGCTGCGCGAAATGCGCAGGCGGGAGATCGCTTTCGCGCCCATGCAGGCGACCTTGTTTCTGATGGGCTTGTATGACGACACCGGCAATCTGACTTATCCTTCCAGCACTAGCGAGGATGCCCATGCCGCCGGATATCTTCTGGAAAACGGGGCCGACCTCAATGTCGCCGGAGCCTATCTAAGTAAGTCTCTCGATTTGGGACAAACCACCGCACTGACACTGATGCTGGAAGGCTCGAAAATCTTTCGGATT
>JAVEVM010000375.1:0-4723 GCA_034005055.1 Desulforhabdus sp.
GTTTGCCGTTGCTGCAATGCTTGATGAGATTGGGAGTTGCTCGGTCTTTGTTCTTGGTGAAGGAAAGGTCCTGCACGCTCAACTTTCCGGTACCGCCGCCCCCGCCAATGTGCATCGACCCGGATTGGGTCATCCCCCAGCTCCATGCAAGAACGTCGATCTCCTTCTCGTGGCCCTTGATGACCGACTCCCCTTCCAGATCGCTGATCTTTAGTGTCATGTCTACAGCCATTTCCTTCTCCTTTCATAGGTTCCGGTTTCTTCAGACAATAGAGCCGCCCAGGTTTCATGCACCGTGCGGCCGCCTGCACCATGATGATCAGCTCTTTTTTACAGAAGGTAACTTGGATACCAACCGCAAGGATACGGTCACCCCTTCGAGTTGATAATGGGGTCGGAGGAAAAATGTGGAGGTGTAGTAGCCCGGATTCCCTTCCACCTCCTCCACAACGACCTCGGCGGCCGCCAGCGGCTTCCGTGCCTTCACCAACTCGCTGGAATGGGCAGGATCGCCGTCCACGTATTGAAGGATCCATTTCTGCAGCCAGCGCTGCATGTCATCCCGTTCTTTGAAAGATCCGATTTTGTCTCTGACAATGCATTTCAGGTAGTGGGCAAATCGGCAGCAGGCGAACAAATAGGGCAATCGAGCCGACAGATTGGCGTTGGCCGTAGCGTCCGGGTCGTCATATTGAGTAGGCTTCTGCAAGGACTGAGCACCGATGAAAACAGCGAAATCCGTGTTCTTATAGTGACTGAGCGGCATGAAGCCCAAGTCCGCCAGTTCCTTTTCCCGTCGATCACCAATGGCGATCTCCGTCGGGCACTTCATATCCACCCCGCCATCGTCGGTAGGGAACGTGTGCAGAGGCAATCCCTCCACCAGACCGCCGGATTCACGGCCTCGAATCCTGGAGCACCATCCGAAAAGCTTGAAAGCCCTGTTGATATTGGCCGCCATGGCATACGCGGAATTGGCCCAGCAGTATTTGCTGCTCTCAGCACCCTCGGTATCCTCTTCATAATTGAACTCATCGACAGGCTCGGTCTTGACTCCATACGGTCGGCGCGCCAGAAATCGGGGCATGGCCAGTCCAATATAGCGGGAATCGTCCGACTCGCGCAAAGAGCGCCAGGCGGCATATTCGGGCGTCATGAAAATCTTCGCCAGATTGCTGGGATTGGAAAGCTCGGACCAGGAATCCATCTGCATGACAGCGGGCGACGCGCCCGTAATAAACGGTGCATGCGCCGCGGCGGCATTCTTGGCGATTTCTCCCAGCAGCTCGACATCGGGGGGGGTATGGTCAAAATAGTAATCCCCAACCAGGCAACCGAAAGGCTCACCACCCGGTTGATCGTATTCCTCTCCGTAAATCTTCTTGAAAAGGGGGCTCTGGTCCCATCGCATTCCCTTGTATTTTTTAAGCGCTTTGCGCAACTCCTCCTTGCTCAGATTCAAGACGCGAATCTTCAGCATCTCATCGGTTTCCGTGTTGCTGGCAAGATAGAACAGGCCGCGCCATGCGCTTTCCAGCTTTTGAAATTCTTCGTGGTGGAGGATCAGGTTGATCTGCTGCGACAGCTTCTCATCAATAGCCGCCTTGATGGCCTCGATGGTGCGGACCACATCGGCCGACACCAGGTTGACATCTTTGAGGACAAACTCTGCAAGCGTGCGGGTCGCGGCATCGACTTCCTGCTGCATCAGATCCGATCTTGGCTTAAACTCCTTCTGCAGTAGCGCCTGGAAATCACTCACTTCAAGGGGCTTTAATTCCTCTTCCTTTTCAGTCGCCTTCGCCATTTCAGCCATGACTTACCCTTTCTCTTCTGAACCTTTGTCTGCTGAGGCTTCCTCGGTGATTTCACCAGCCGGTTTCACAGCAGAGGTCAACGCCTTCTGTAGAGACGGGTCGTTGATCAACTGCGCGATGACGGCTTCAGCGCCGGCTTTACCATCCATGTACGTCAGGAGGTTGTCGAGCTGAGTGCGCGCCTGCAACAGCTCCCTGAGCCCATCCACTTTGCGGGCAACAGCCGCTGGAGAAAAATCGTCCATGCTCTCGAAGGTGATGTCCACACTGAGCTCACCTTCACCTGTGAGCACATTGGGGACGCGGAAGGCCGCATGAGGCTTCATCGCTTTGAGCCGCCTGTCAAAATTTTCGGCGTCGATGTCGAGCATTTTCCTCTGTTCCAGCGGAGTGATTTCCTCTCCCGTCTGGGGTTTGCCGGAAAGGTCGGCCAGGACCCCCATCACAAAGGGGAGCTCTATCTTCTTTTCAGCACCGTAAAGCTCCACATCGTATTCGATCTGGACACGCGGCGCCCGGTTGCGTCCAATAAACTTCTGGCTGCTCTGGGGCATATTGTCACCTCCTGTAGACTACTGTGTTCATCGTCGTAGATCGGCTCACTCCCTGGTTTTCTCTAAGGCGGGGAGCGCAACATACTGCGCACGCACGGCTCCAATACAAAAAGGTGCAGTTCCAAGCAATATACAGTCTCTACCTGCCTCATTGCTTGTCCTCTTTGACTCCACTGAGGATGCGAATCTGGGCGACACTCTCCGGTGCCAGATCTTCCATGATCTCCATGAAATTTTTCTCGACCAGCCGTGTGGCCCGCTTAAGGAGAAGAGGAACTGGACTGGCGGGCTCATTACGCTCATAGTAGGTGCAGATTTGCTCCAAAAGGCGGAGTACATCCTTCCGGCTCCTCACCTCGACCATGGTCCAGTCTCCCCGTAAAGCGGATACCTCGTCGAGCTGAGCCCCGTCCGCTCTCGCGGAATCTTCAGTCTCTATCATGTGCACCGCTGTTGAAACCTCGGCGGGTGCACGCATGGAAAGCTGATCACTCAGCAAATCATTGATTTCTTTAAGAACGTTACACAACGTGTGGAAATCGGGCGCTCTTTCCTGTCCGGCTCTCTCACTAAGAAGCATTGCCAGGCAGGCGAGCGACTCCAGCGATGCGCTGACGGCTTCTCTATCGGCTTGCAGCCTCTTGAGATCAGTCTCTCTGAAAGCTGCTTCGATGGTGCCCAAGCTGGGCGCCTCTTTCTCTTCCTCTTTGGATACGGCGAGCTCGCTGAGCCTGCCCTTGGCTATACGATACTGCCGTAAGTTAAAGCTCCCAACAGTACGCGATGCACACAGTGTTACCCTCATGAGGGGGGCAACAACTGTATTCCAATCGTTGAGGGCCTCCAGAATATTGATACGTTCGGTGGGATCGTTGTTATCATCCGGATCAAGCTTTGGGTATAAAGTATCCCAATAGCCCTTCACAAGGCAAGCAAGAAGAGTGAGCCCCTCGGAAAGCCCGGGCAGCCCCTCCGTGTGCAAAAGGGCCTGGATGAGAGAAGTCACCACGCGCAGGTCATGGGCTCTGGTCAACAAGTCAAGGGCCGATTCCTGTATTTTGAGCCAATCAGGCTCTTTCGCCTCCTTGACGACCCTGCCCTCTACCTCAACTGCAGGTATGGGTTTTATATTTTTCTCAAGCTCCATGAAGGCAGGATCGTGCACCAGATCTTTCTCGCCGGAGGGGGCAGCAGGCGAAATCTCCTGAGCTATCCTGTCAAAGTCAATGATGCCCACATTCTTCCTCCTCTCGACCGGCAAACGAGACTATCGCGAGCTTCCTTCCTGGTCTTGCATGAAATGCCCTTCGCCCGGGCAGGCACAAGCCAGGACAACCGTGACGTTATCCCTGGCGCCACGAGCCAGAGCCAGATCGATCAAATGTTCAGAGCCCTTCTCGCAACCTCTTTTGCTCAGTATATCCGCAATCTCTTCGGGTCGAAGCTCCCGCACCAGGCCGTCGCTGCACAATAAATAAATATCGCCATCCAGCACCTCATCTGTTACGGCGTCAATAATGAGCTCTTTTTGAGCGCCGATAGCGTTGGTGAGAACATTGGCAATGCCCCTCCCCTCCGGGGAGCTGTGCATCTCGACTCCCCGCCGGGAGAGCTCGGTCGCCAGCGAGTGATCCTCAGTGACCTGCGATAAGACCCCGCTCCGGTAACGATAAAGACGGCTGTCACCCGACCATAGGGCGGCACAACGACGCCCGGCAGCCACCAGGGCGATAACCGTACTGCCTATAATCGCTCCCGATTCAAATCCACGGGCCATGGCGAGCAAATCCGCATTGACTTTTTGAAGAGCTCTTCTAACGCCCGCGCTCAGCGTATCGAGATTGTCGGAAGGGGGAATAGCACCGAGAGCGGTGACAACGGCCCTGCTCGCCATTTCGCCGGATTTATGTCCTCCCATGCCGTCGGCGACCGCCCACAGCGCCACCTCGGGGCGATTCAGATAAGCATCCTGGTTCACATCGCGAACTTTCCCGACTGTGCTTTGTGCAGATGAGCACCAACGGATGGGAGCATCTCTCACGTTCTCCATTGGACGTCTAATTGCAGCAGAGACTTTGAGGCCTGACTTGGAAGGCAAAGCCTGTATTGTCCTCGAGTCGTTTGCTTTGCCCTCCTGCCGGCACCCCGTCAAGAGTTCAGCAAAGCATGTCCTTGGCGGCAGGCCTCTGTAGACCAACAGTGACGGCTTGACCCTCTCGGAGCCTACGGTGCTCCAAAGGCTGTAAACGGGCAAAAATCTCTCGAGCAGACAAGCACTCAACAGAATGAAAGCGTCAGGAAACCGCCCCAGTTCTCCCAATTCAATGTGAAAGGCGATTTTTTCATTTTCCC
>JAVEVM010000376.1:0-4709 GCA_034005055.1 Desulforhabdus sp.
GATTCCGAGATGCAAGGCTTGCAAGCCAATTAATGGATGTGAAAGGAGAAGAAATGAAAGGGAACGGGAAATTGACTGTTTTTTTGGCTGCATGGCTCACTCTTGCATGCCCTTTATTGGGGTGGGCCGACGACCTTACAGCGGCGGAGGTGCAGACTCACCTCGATTATGTCTGGACCTTGGTGGCAGCCACCTTGGTGTTCTTCATGCAAGCCGGCTTTGCCTGTGTGGAAGCAGGTTTCACCCGCGCCAAAAACGCCGTCAATATTATGATGAAGAATCTCATGGATTTTTCCGTGGGCAGCCTTGCCTTCTGGGCCATCGGATTCGGCTTGATGTTCGGGACTTCGGCCACCGGCTGGATAGGGACTTCAGGATTTTTCCTGGCGGATTTTACCCCCGGTGGAGATCCCTGGGTGCTAGCTTTCTGGATGTTTCAGGTCGTTTTTGCAGCCACTGCAGCTACCATCGTTTCCGGAGCTATGGCAGAGCGAACCAAGTTCACCTCTTACCTCATTTACAGTTTCTTCATAAGCGCGATCATCTATCCAATCATGGGCGGCTGGGCGTGGGGCGGACTCTATCATGGCGGAGGCTGGCTGGAAAAGCTGGGCTTTATAGATTTTGCCGGCTCCACCGTGGTGCATTCGGTAGGCGGCTGGGCAGCTCTTGCTGGAGCAATCGTGCTGGGACCGCGCATTGGCAAATATGACTCCAAGGGAAAGCCACGGGCCATCCCCGGGCATAACCTGCCACTGGCTGCCCTCGGCGTGTTCATCCTGTGGCTCGGCTGGTTCGGCTTCAATCCGGGATCTACGACGGCCGGAAGCAAAGATATCGCCATGATTTTTGTGAATACCAATCTGGCTGCAGCGGCCGGCGCCGTTTCGGCAATGATAACCATCTGGTCGGTGGCGAAGAAGCCGGATTTGGCTATGGCCTTGAACGGAGCCTTAGCAGGGCTGGTGGCTATCACCGCACCATGCAACAATGTCTCTCCCGGCAGCGCCGTCATCATAGGCTTAATAGGTGGAATTCTGGTGGTTTGGTCGGTACTGTTGATCGATCGGCTCGGTGTAGATGATCCGGTCGGCGCGGTTTCGGTGCACGCGGTAAACGGCGTGTGGGGAACATTGGCCGCAGCCATTTTTAATATGGAAGGTTTCACTTTCCACCAGCTGGGGATTCAGGCACTTGGATGCATCACCGCCTTCATTTGGACTTTCGGCATGGCCTACGCCATGTTCCGCATCATAAAGGCAACGGTGGGACTAAGGGTCACCGCGGAAGAGGAAATGGAAGGGCTCGACATCGGTGAGCATGGGGAAGCGGCTTATCCCGATTTTCCAGTCGTTTCAGAGCATGGTGCGAGCAGCGTGTTCGCACCTGCGGTATCCAAGAGTGCATTGCGGCACAGCGGAGCGGTTGAAGTAGAGCCCGGCAGATAGCTCTCGCTTATCATCCGGCACTATGCGCTCCGTAGCCCCCTTTGCAGTGCCGCAAAGGGGGTTTCTTTCGAGCCGACATGCACAGCCCGACAGTCTCCACAGCATTCCGACATCATGGCAAGAAGAGCGGGATTCCGGTTCACCCGGGCAATGGAGCGGATCAGGGAACAGCGACCGGCAATCGGACAATGAAGGCTGCCCCCTTGCCGGCTTGCGATTGAAGATGGAGCGAGCCGCCATGATCCTGAATGATGTTTTTCGAAATGGCCAGTCCGAGGCCTGTTCCGTCACTTTTGGTGGTGAAGAAGGGATCGAAAATTTTCTCCTGAAGATCGGGAGGAATGCCGGGTCCGTCATCAGCGACGACGATTTCTGCCTCCCTGCCGACCATTCGGAAGCTGATGCGAATGTTACCGTCTTCCTGAACCGCTTCAATGGCATTATACAAGATATTCAAGAAAACCTGCTTGAGCTGATCAGGGTCGGCGTCGACCATAACAGGCTCCCGGACCAAATCGGTTGCCAGGTTGATTCGGCGGTCCGCCACAACCCGTTCCATCAGGTCAATGGTTTCAGCCAAAAGCTCCTTTAACGGCAGGGGGCTCTTATGGCTTGAAGCCGGGGGGCGAGTGAGCAATCGCACACCGTTCAGCAGTTTTTCCAGCCTGCTCACCTCTTCAACTACAATGTTCAGCTTCTGGCGGTCTTTTTCATTTCCTCTCAGGGAGTCACACCGAGCCACCTGGTTGGCGAACCCTCCGATCAGCATTAGCGGCTTACGAATTTCGTGGGCGATGTGGGCGACGGATTTGCCCACATCGGCAAGGCGCTCGATAAAGCGTGCTTCCCGTTCCAACTGTTTGCGCCGGGTGATATCGCGGATCACCGCGGTGAAATAGAGGTGTCCGCCTGTTTTGGAAACTGAATGAGAGATCTCCACCGGAAAAGAACTGCCGTCCTTGCGAAGTCCGTAACATTCTCTCGCCTTGCCGATGACTCTTGGTATGCCGGTGTTCAGGTATCTTTCCACGTATCCCCTATGAATACTCTGGTGGGGGTTGGGGATGATCGGCGAAACGTCCTGGCCTACTATTTCTTCACGTTTATAACCGAACATCTCTTCGGCAGCTTGATTGCAGATCAAAACTTTGTGCTCTTCATCGATGGTGACAACAGCATCGGTTACCGATTCAAGGATATCCCACAAAATGGATTCGGAGGGCAGATCAGGATTTGATTTTTCATGTAAATCCATTGATTCTCCATTGCTGAGTGATGAGATCGATGCGAGCGGCCTCTGTCCGCAAATTCACATTTCGTGGGTGAAGCATGAGAAGTTCGCAGGTCGCAGCCTGCAGCGAAGGGAGAGTCTCCGATGGCCGGAGCCTTTCATCGGAAACCGTCGTTCACATTTCTATGCCGCAGGGATTCCATCACATTTGCCAGCTCGTTCATATCCAATTGAACACAATCCGCCACCTCTCCGATTCTCACCGGAAGGATGAAATGCAGGGTCCCGGCTTCCCATTTTTTATCGGTCTTCAGAGCGGCAAGCAAAGCCTCGGCCGGGTAATCACTGGGGATGCGGCGGGGAAGATCCCAGGCCCGGCAGAGTTGTTCCAGTCTCATGAGCACATCCTCGCTAATTTTTCCCATTCTGACGGCCAGCTTAGTTGCGACCACCATGCCGACGGCAACCGCATCGCCGTGGGGAATCCGATAGCCGCTGAGGCGCTCTAAAGCATGGCCGGCAGTGTGGCCCAAATTCAAGACACGCCGATATCCCGCCTCTTTTTCGTCGGCTTCCACCACTTTCGATTTGATTGCGCAGCAGGCCGAAACAATCCGCAGGAGCGCTTGCGGCTCCCGCCGCTTGATGGTATTGCCGTGAGTCTCCAGGAATTTCCAGAGAAGCTCGTCGCCGATCAGTGCTGTTTTGATGACCTCTGCCATTCCCTGCCGAAAGTCCTCGGCGGAAAGCGTCGAAAAAAATTGCGGCTCCATCCAGATGAAGCTGGGCTGATGGAAGGATCCGAGCAAATTCTTGCCTTCGGGAAGATCGACCCCGGTCTTTCCGCCTATGCTGCTGTCCACCTGCGCCAGCAAAGTAGTGGGAATCTGATAGTGGGGAATGCCGCGCATGTATATAGAGGCAAGAAAGCCGACCACATCCCCCGTTACCCCGCCGCCGACCGCTACCAGCAGGCTCCGGCGATCGGCTCCGGCTTTTACCAGCCTTCGCGCCAGGCCTTCCACTGCACTTAGGCGTTTATTTTGCTCCGATGCGGCGAACAGCAGCGTCTGACCATCTGCGGGACCCGGCCAGCCCAGGGGAGCAAGCTTGTCCTGCCAGAGCTCCCATACCTTTTCGTCCCATATCCAATAGGGCGCTCGGTTCTCAGCATGAGATCGGATTATACGGGGAAGATCTGCGAGAAGGCCTTCACCGATAATCACTTCGGAAATGCGTGGAGGGCTTCCCGGCAGTTTTATAAGTCGCCTCATATTGGTTCCTTTTCTTACAGCCTTTCTTCGATACTCACTTCGGTTTCGTGCAGCTGGCTCCCCCTCTCAATGTTACAGCCATCGGCCACGGATGAACAACATTTTGAGCATTCGCAGCACATGGGGGCCTTACCGCGCAAAATGCGCACATAATGACGTATCACATAGATCAAAACCGCTGCAATTACAAATAGCACAACAATGATTTGCCACATCTCAACCTCAACTTCCCAGGCCGAGCAAAAGCCCTCCCTGGTAAATCAATACTGCCAATAGAAAGGCGACTGCTGTATTGAACGCCAGAGAAAACAGTCCCCATTTCAAGGCTCCCGCTTCCTTGACAATGCAGGTGACAGTGGCAAGGCAGGGGGCATAAAGCATGATAAAAACTATTAGCGCAAAGGCTCGCAGGCGATTCCAATCGGGGTCTTCCGCCAGTCTTCGACTCAACGAAATCTCTTCTTCCTGGCTGGCTTCACCCAGTGAGTAGGCGGTTCCAAGGGTAGAAATGATCAGCTCTTTGGCAGGAAAGCCGGCCAGCAAAGCAACATTGGTTCGCCATTCGAAACCGCACCACCGGCTCACTCCCTCAAGATAAGTTCCGATGCGGCCGGCATATGAGTTCCTTAATGCCGCTTGGGACTCGGTACGATTGACTGCATCGATACGTTGGCTCAAGCTTGAGATTTCCTCAAAGGGTTGGTCGGTTGTCGATGGAATTGTTTGGATTGAATTCCGCCGGTCGTCCGGCACCTG
>JAVEVM010000377.1:0-4706 GCA_034005055.1 Desulforhabdus sp.
AAGTCTGTTTTTGCAAGTATTCACGGCTATTTTGTATAGCCAGGTGCTGAAGCTGGCTTCAAATCTGAAATTCTTAAGAGACTGAAAAACCTTGAAGAATGTTTCCTGCGCACAGTCATCAGCCTCCTGGTAATCACCCATCAAACGGAAACAAAGATTGAACACCTTGTTTTTATACCGCAGAACAAGCCCGTCAAACGAGCTTTGATCGCTCGCCTGAAAAGCCGTAACCGATTCTCGGTCCTGTGCCTCAACGCTTCGTCTATCCAGAGTGTCTACATTCATTTGGACAGCTTTGAATCCTTTTTTGTTCCATCGAAAATATTATTTTCACGTTCTCTATAATAGTTTTGCACTCTGCACGAAGCAAAACTATTTTTATAGAGGCTATTGAACGATTCAAAGGATGACTGTAAATTGGTTTATTCGCTGCAGCATCTCAAGATGAACAGGTCAATGCCTGCAATTGGAGCCGACAACCTCAATGCAAAAGGATTAAACGCAGAACAGCTATGGCAAACAATACGAACGTATACTATTTGGCGGAAGACGATAAAGAGATCGTTCTCGTCGGAACTGCGCACGTGTCTCAAAAGAGCGTCGAACTGGTTGAACAGATCATCGAGCAAGAAAACCCGGATACGGTCTGCGTGGAGCTTTGCCAATCCAGATACCAGTCCATGATGAACAAAAAAGACTGGCAGGAAACAGACCTACTCAAAGTGATCAGACAAAAGAAGGCCTTTCTCCTGCTGTTCAATTTTGTTCTTGCCTATTTTCAAAAGAAGATCGGCAAGAAATTAGGCATCACTCCAGGTGAAGAGATACTGCGTGCCATTCAGGCTGCGCAAAAGAATGAAAGCCATATCCATTTGATAGATCGCGACGTGCGAATCACTTTGCTGCGAGCCTGGAGATCGATGAGCTCTTGGGGAAAATTGAAGTTTTTCGGCAGCTTGCTGACATCGTTGAAGGATTTGGATGAAATCAACGAGCAAGAGATAGAAAACATGAAGCAAGAAGATGTTCTAGAAGGGCTTCTTTCAGAGCTCGGCAGATCCTTTCCTGTGATAACACGGGTGTTGATTGATGAAAGAGATCAGTATCTGGCGCAGATGATTAGAACTGCACCTGGCAACAAGATCGTAGCGGTGGTTGGGGCAGGCCATGTGAAGGGTATTCAAGAATACTGGAACACCTCCGTCGACCTGGCTAAACTCAATGAAACACCCCCCGGCGGCAGAATCGCAAACATTCTCAAGTGGATTCTCCCAGTCCTGATATTGACGCTGGTGGTTATGGGGTTTTTCAAAGCCGGTAGTCTTGCAGGCACCGACATGATCAAGTGGTGGATTCTGGCCAATGCTACACTGGCCGGCATTGGAGCCGCTGCTGCGCTGGCTCATCCGCTAACGATTGCCTCCGCTGTGTTCGCCTCGCCGATCACTTCATTGAATCCGATGATTGCGGCGGGATGGGTATCAGGTTTGGTTGAGGCAATGCTAGGAAAACCTCGAGTCCGCGATTTTGAAAACCTGACCGAAGATCTTTCCTCGGTTAAGGGCTTCTGGAAGAATAAGATCACCAAGATTCTTTTAGTTACCGTATTCACAAACATTGGAAGCAGTCTGGGAACTTTCGTGGCTATTCCTTTGATGCTGAGAGTACTGGCCTGAAAGATTTCCTTCGGAGGTTCCAAGAGATGGCATTATCTGATGACTATTTTTCAATACGATCGGAGCAGAGCGCCCTTTTGGCTGATGCGCTGGAGAAAAGCGCCGCCGAATTACAGGAAGCTGCAGCCTTGGACGCCGGATTTCCCATAAAGATCACGGCCCTGGAAGTTGAATTGGCGATTGAGCACCTGCGAACCATGGACGAGGAAATTGACTTGATCGACAATGGCATGCCCTACGGCACGGTTGCCGCCATCTTCCCTTATGACGCTCCGTCCATCATGCTGGCGCGCTTAGGGGGAGCAGCTCTGCTCACCGGGAATCGTCTACGCTTCAGTTTTTCATCCCAGACTCCGAGAACAGCTGCAATCTTGGCAAAAATCTGCGATCCCATCGAGTCTTTTGAGGCAATCGTGGGCATGGATAATAGAGGATTCGGCCTTCGCTGCGTGGAGGATGAAGCGGTTCGGGTGCAGTTCATTTCAGGGGCATCGCAGGTGGGAGAAATCTACCGGCGCCAGCATGAAGCATACGACAAACTGTTTTTCGCCGGCCCCGGAGGTATGCCGGCTGCGGTTGTTTTTGCGGACGCCGACGCCCGGCATGCCAGTCACTTCATTGCCCGTCGCGCATTCATAAACGGCGGTCAGTATTGCACGACCCTGAAGAAAGCCTTTATTCACAAGGAACTCTACTCAGTCGTTCGAGATCAAATCCTGGAACACGTCGACCGGATAAAGGTAGGCGACCCATTCGATACCGCCACGGATATTGGGCCTATTCGAGTGGACCGAACTCGGCTTATCTTGCAGAAAGCACTGGAGAGCCTACCCAACTATCGAATGCTTGCCGGAAGGATGGAAGGAGAGTGGGTGCACCCTTTAGTAGTCGAGATTAAGGATGATGAAATTCCTGATCTAGAGCTATTTGGTCCTCTATTGGCGTTACAGCCGTTCGACGACCATAATACGATGACTCAGCATCTGGTCGGCACCCGCTATGGTTTTCTGTTGGCCTTTTTCGGCACACCGTCCAGCGACGCTCGCAAGCAATTTTACGCCAACTTCGGCATGGTCCATGATAATCCGGACTTTTTCTTCACTCCTTTGCGTCTTCCTTTCGGCGGCAAGAAGCAAAGCGGATGGATTTTGGAGCGAAGGGGCAATACCTGGCTGCAAAAGGACGGAGCATTTCTGTACAGTAAGGAACTTGTCAGACATTCAGATTAGAAACTTGCTGCACTGATCAGTGATGATTAGGATCTCTGAGTAGGCCCAAAGCACCGGTTGCCAGGGTTTCCCCGTCTATGGCGCCCTCCGGGGACGTAACGATCTGCCTGGGGGGTAATCCGAAGGAGGTTTGAAACATGAGCAAAGTTGCTGTAATTGTCACTGATATGTTTGAAGATTCTGAGTACACCAAGCCGGTTGAAGCCATTAAGCAGGCTGGACATCAGACAATTAACATCGGCTTGCAGGAGGCTGCAACAGTTAAAGGCAAAAAAGAAGGGACTCCCGTGAAGATCGATAGAGCTGTACAGGATGTTTCCACTGCTGATTTTGACGCTCTTTTGATACCGGGCGGGTATTCTCCTGATATCCTGAGGACTGATGAACGGGCAGTCCAGTTTGTCAGGGAATTCGTGGAGAAGGGAAAGCCGGTCTTTTCCATCTGCCATGCGCCACAGTTGCTCATAACCGCAGATGTTTTGCGCGGCAGAAAAATAACCGGCTATAAATCAATCATCCAAGATATCAAGAACGCAGGCGCGCAGTTTGTCGACCAAGAAGTGGTGGTCGACGACAACTTGGTGTCCAGCCGCAATCCCAACGACATTCCGGCCTTTGTCAGGGAGTGTCTGAATAAACTTAAAGGCTGATGGTCAAGCGCGAGGCTCTAAAGAAAGCAGCTGCCGGCATGGAGCAGGGGTGGCAGCTTGTAGCGCCCGAGACGAGTAGCTTATGAATCAAGCCGGGGAGCATTTGAGCGCGCGTTTTACTAGCTTCCCGAACAGCACCCTGCCGCGATGGCTTATCGTCGCGGCAAAGTGGCGCCCCTCATTTCGACCGGATTCTTAATGCAAACCTGCCAATGACCTAGGAGCTTGTCCGAGAACTGTCATTTCGAGCCGAAGGCGAGAAATCTTGTGCTTGCAAGTGGCTGATCTTACAGATTTCTCACTACGCTACGCTACGTTCGAAATGACAAAAGAGGCATTCTCGGACAAGCTCCTAGAGGAGCTTCGCCCCGAGCTCTGCGACCCGCGATCGCTCTCCTTTGACGAGCGTTACATGCCCTGCAATCTCTTCCGCTTTCAATTTCTCCACCAGGTAGGTCAACCCATTGCTACTCGCATCCAGATACGGATGGTCGATCTGCTCTGGGTCTCCCGTAAAAACTATTTTCGTCCCCTCACCGACTCGGGTGATCAGCGCTTTCACCATATTTGGAGAAAGGTTTTGCGCTTCGTCACACAGGATGAACTGATTGGGTATACTTCTGCCCCGGATATAAGTGAGCGTCTCCAGCTCCAGGGTTCCCCTGCGAAGCAAATCGTTCAGCACATCGAATGGCTCAGGGCAGGTGCGCAGGATATATTCGAGGTTGTCGTAAATCGGCTGCATCCAAGGCCGCAACTTTTCTTCCTTGGTGCCCGGCAGATAGCCCAAATCGTCACCCATCGGGATGACCGGCCGTGTTACCAGGAACCGGCTGTACGCACTTTGTTCGATTACTTTCTCCAGACCAACCGCTAACGCGAGCAGGGTCTTGCCAGTTCCGGCACTTCCAACCAGCGTTACGACCTGAACCGAATCGTCCAGCAATAGCTCCATGGCGAATTTTTGCTCTTTATTGCGCGCCCTCACACCCCAACTTACAGCATCTTCGTGGAGTAAAGGTCTTAGCACTTTATTAGCGTAATGAGCCAATGCTGACTGCGATGGATTTGTCGAATTCCTCAGGATCAAGAATTCGTGGGGAAAAGGCTCCGGATCGTGATCCCATCCAAGGGCTCTTTGACGATAGAAG
>JAVEVM010000378.1:0-4678 GCA_034005055.1 Desulforhabdus sp.
ATGGTTACAGTAACCGATGTCACGCAAAAACAGGGAGATTTGGGCGGCGGAAGTAACACCGTCACAATCATAGTCCCCCACAATCACGACCTTATGACCCTTCGACAAGTGCCAAGCCATTAACTCAGCACCTTCTGCCATGCCCCGCATGGACAAATACAACTCTAAATCTTTAAGCGAACCGGATAGGAAAGCCTTCCCAACGCCTCTATTTCGCAGGAGAATTTCCATGATCTCTTGCACCGAGCCGGGCCGGCGGTCGTTTAGAAGCTGCCATCTGATCTGTATCATCCTACTTCCCACGTAAAGTAGCTTCGAATTGGCTCCCTGTACCTACCTGAAAAAAACCGGTGTGGCAAATCCAGTTTGGGCTTGCAGACAAGACTGCACCGGCTAAATGGATGGAAATATCCTGTCCATCCCTTTCAACCCTTACGGATCATAAGATCCTTGGTTTTCATCTTACCAAAAGTCTGATATAAGGTGCCTCGTTTGCTGTTGCGACGAATTTTGGCTGTATTGTATAATTTTTCAATTAGCGCATCGATTCTTGTGACACTCGAAAACGTATAAATTACGAGATGCAAACCGGAGGTGAATGTATTAATTATAGAACAGACCGGTTTGAAGAGCTTGATCTGAATCCACATCTTGCCAGTCGTATGCTGCCTGAAGTCTACCGCCACTTGCAGGAGCTCTGAGACCATCAAGAAAGGTGTTACTCATGCGAAATTGTCTATTTGTTGGCTACACGCGAGCCACAGAGAGTTTAACGTTGCCCAGCCTATGAGGTGAAAGTGCGATAATAGGAGTTCCATATGATTGATACTATTACTTATTTGAAGACCTTCATAAAGGATAAGAATGTCGCTTCCATAACCCCCACTTCTTCTGTCGGGGTTAAGAGGGTTTGCAGTAAGATAGATTTTCGCAGCAGCAATCTGATCATCGAATACGGCCCCGGCACCGGAGTATTCACCAGCTATCTCTTGAAGAATATGAGGTCGGACGCTCGACTCATTCTCATAGAGCTAAACAAGAATTTCAGCTCGATTCTGAGGAAGACCATTGCCGATCCGAGAGTAGTCATAGTCAACGACAGTGCCGAAAATGTGCTTGAAGCTTTGCGTAAGTGCCAGGAATCTCAAGCAGACTACATCCTTTCGGGAATTCCGTTCTTCTGGCTTCGCAACGGCCTGCGCGACAACATCCTCTCCAACACCTATAACGCCCTGAAGCCCGGAGGGAAATTCCTGGTCTATCAAACCTGCTTCCAGACGGATCAGCATCTCAAGGTTCACCTGGACAGGCTGTTTCCCGCGGTAAGGTGCAAATTCGAATTGTTGAATATTCCGCCGATGCGCATTTATGAGGCAATCAAATAGGATTAGCGACTGTTAAATCCTGCTTAATTGGCTCAAAAATACGTCCCTGCATAAATCCCTGCGAGTGAAGCGACCTTCGTCTGATCTAGCCATTTAGGATCGCTTCACTCGGTTATACCTGTTAGACACTCCAGTTTTTTATATTCCCGAACCGAAGAACGGTGCGGAATCTTTATTGCCATTACCATCGCACCGGTCCAACCAGGTTTGATTTATAATTGAAGGAGAAAGGAGCATATGATGCCCGGGCGCAACGATTTCGATCCTGAGCATTTTATTTTTCGCGGCCTGCACCCGGCCATACATTTGGGAACAGCCAGCGACCGCTATGCCGGATGGATCGGCCAGATCTACCCCGAAGATCAATATAAAGATCGAATCAGCAGGAGAACCAACAGGGTGGGCGGAAAAAGCTTTCAAGAACAGGTACTTCCGGTGGAAAGCGTTGCCGAATATTTCCAGCATTTCAGAGTGCTCGAAATTGATTTCACTTTTTACAGTCCTCTGCTGGATGAAAAAGAGGATGCGACTCACAGCTTCAAGGTGCTGAAAAACTATCAGGCACATATGCAGGAAAATGATTTCTTGTTTCTTAAAGTCCCGCAAATGTTTTGTGCCCAGAAGTTGAGGCGGGGCGGTGGTTACCTGGAGAACCCTATGTATTTGAACGCTAAGGAGTTCATAAGGCAGTTCTATCAACCCGCTGAAGAGCTTCTCGGTGCAAACCTCAGAGGTTTTGTTTTTGAACAAGAATACCAGCGTAGTAAAGATCGCGCGCCGGTTGAAGATGTTGCCAAGGCGCTCGACCGCTTCTTCACGGCAGTCCCCAAAGATCAGCGTTATCATATCGAACTGCGTACGGAAACATATCTCAGCGCACCGGTATTCAATGTGTTGGAAAAACATGGCATCGGCCAGGTGCTGTCCCACTGGACATGGCTGCCTTCTCTCGCCAAACAATTCACCGGAGCCGGCTGCAGATTTATCAGCGCAGGCAAACAGGTAGTCGTTCGCTTGATGACGCCCATTGGCGTTCGCTATGAAGAAGCATACGCCAAAACCCATCCTTTCAATAAATTGATCGATGGCATGCTGCAGCCGGCGATGATCATCGATACCACCAACTTGATGGTTGCAGCGATCCGGGCCAACCTGGAAATGAATGTCATCATAAACAATAGAGCCGGGGGCAATGCACCGCAAATCGCTCAGCTGCTTGCACAAAGGTTCGTGACCATCCGCCCCGAGAATGCGCAGACCGACCAATGAAAAGACGAAAGCATGGATTTCGCCGGCGAGGGGAACAAACAGAGGGATTGAGCTTGCAGGCTTGCCCGTCTTGGTATATATAGCGCGATTAAAGTAGTTGATTTTTATGGATAATAAGAAAAACGAAAGTATCTTTCGAGGAGGGGAATTAATGCATGTACTGGTGAAATTGGCTCTGGTTTTGACTTTGGTTGCTTCTTTCCACTCTGCAGCCCGGGCGGACGAGATCATAGATCAGATAGAAGAAGGCCTGCAGCTCTATGAGAAGGGCAGTTATTCGGAAGCGGTAACCACCCTCAATTTTGCAGTGGGGCAGATTCAGCAGAAGCAGGCGGCCGGACTAAAGAATGTCTTTCCGGAGCCGCTTGCAGGCTGGCAAGCCGAAGAATCCAAAGGAGAGTTTGCCCCTGCAGCCTTTATGGGGGGTGGCATCAGCGCATCCAGGCGCTACTATGTGGAGAATCAGGACAAATCCGTCAACATCGAAATCGTCACCGATTCGCCGCTTCTTCAATCAGTGATGCTGTTTTTCACCAATCCTGCCTTTTTTGCATCACAACCCGACGCCAAGCTTGTGAAGATTCAAGGCCAAAAGGCCATCCAGAAATTCACCAGGGAAGACCGAGAGGGTGAGATCAGTATCGTGGTCGGCTCCCGTATGCTCGTTTCCATCAAAGGCCAGGCCATGGACAATCCGGATGACCTGCTGGCATATGCGAACGCCATCGACTACAAAGCTTTGGAGAAATTTCTGGAGCATTAGCCTCTCGATTCCCCAGGAGAGATTTGAAAGCTGGGAGCCCGCTCGATAATGCTTCCCGGACGATAGGGGTAGGGACCGCGCATTGGCTTGCTCCGCTTCTCCCTCCGAACCGTGCCGGCGGATCTCCCCTATACGGCTCTCGGTCAGTAGTCTTACCCCGATAATGACCGGAGTAAAGCTCTGTGGGCTTCCACAAGTCTGAAAAGCCCTGAGCCCGAAAGAAGACGGTTGGGCCAGCGAAAATGATCGGGGCAAGGCTCTGACTGTTGCCAAGCCATGTCAAAAAATGATTGACACCTTTCAAACTTTCACCTAATATTCACCCATACTGCCAAAAACTATCGTACCATATTTTGACGGAGGTGAATCATGGGGCTCGCTCTCTATACTCTGAAAAAAAAAGGGGTCATGGTGCTCAAACCGGATGGCGCCAGACAAACCCTCTATCTACTCCAATTGGTGGTCGCTAACGCCCTCTCCCAGGATGTTCAGGAAATTGTGGATCGGGCGATAAAACGCGCCTATCGGGAATGGCAGTCCGCGCAGCTTTTTCCGCGGTTGGTCGTCCAGGTGGGAATAGACGGGATACCGCATCCGGGGGTGCCCATATTCACATGGAGTAACAGACGAGTGTATTGTTTTGACGACGAACTGCTCAATCCGACAGGCTTCTTGGGAGACAGAGAGATCAGTGGCTTTTTATTTCGGACCTTGGATGAACAGAGACGGCTGGAGGCCTATACCTCGGCTCGTGCGTCGGGTGAAGGTCGAGCAAGAGCTTACCGCGATTTTTTGAGTGGCCAAACGTTTCAATCCGGAGAGGAGTTTCTGGCATACCGCCGCGCACTGTTCGGTTACCGGGAAGATCGCTCTGCTCCCACTGCGACAGGGCGGTCGAAACAATCGGTCCCGCATCCCAGGCTGGCAAAAATCCTCGATTTGATAAAGCATATAGAAGTCAAAGGCCGAAAAGCTTCGTCGGCAGATATTCAGTATCTCAACTGCCTGAAGCAAAAAGCCGCGCAGCTGGGTTATCTTTCCAACTAGAGGATAGATCGAGAGCCCTCACTCCGACACAATTAAAGCATACCCTCGGCTACTCTCATAGCAATAGAGCATAGACATCGATCCATAGCATTGTGAGGTGCAAATGAGAGAGAAAACCACGGAAGAGAAAATAGACATCGTGAAACGGCACTTAGCCGCATGTGAGCGGGTGGTTGTTTTGACTGGAGCCGGAATTTCTGCCGAGTCGGGAGTC
>JAVEVM010000379.1:0-4676 GCA_034005055.1 Desulforhabdus sp.
CGAGAATTTTCCCATGACTACCACGAAATGACCCTCGCCCGAACCACGGCCAGTTTGGGAAGCGCAGCTCTTCAATTTTAATACTCCCTAAAACCATTCCTATGTAACCTATGATGCAGGATAAGATGACGTAGATTGCAACCCTGATAGTAGTATTTTCAAGACCGGTAAAGGTGAAGCTGATCAGTTTGGCAATTGAAAGCCCTACTACCAGGCCTATGGTTCCTCCCGAAATGACCTTGAGAGGAATATGCTTAATAAGCTTTTCAACGGACAAAGCGGCCAGGGCGAACAGTATGCCGGCCATCGAGCCGGCCCACGGAGCCCACCAAAATCGTGCCAGGCTGTCCATCTGAGCCGCTATGAGGTAGCCCCCGACACTGCAGATGGCAAACAGTAGTACTCTTAATACAAGCCAGGCCCATCTCAAATCAATCACCTCCTTTCGTATTGGTTTTAAAGGCATAAGAGCGATCATTGCAACCAGGCGGCCAAGAACCGTTGAATGATTCGCCTTGAAAGCCTCTTCAATCGGGCTGAAGCAAAGTAGTCTAATTGAGGGTAAATTCACAGCCGCCATAAAGCAACATGTCTTTCATGAGAAAAACTCATTGGATGATAGGCATGAGGAGTATGGAGAGACTCGGAAATCACTTCAACAAATCGGTAATATTTTCTTCCAGTTGATTTTCGCTGACGGTCAATACAATAGAGAGCTCCTTTAACAGCAAGCCCCTCGCGGTATCCAGCATTTTTCGCTCACCGAAAGAGAGCTCCTTGTCACCCTTGAGAACCGTAAGATCTCTTAGTACCTCCGCAAGTTCGTAAATGGAGCCGGTTTTTATCTTTTCCATATACTCCCGATAACGACGGTTCCAGGTGCCGCCGTTGACCGATATTTCTTTTGTTTTTAGAATTTCGTATACTTTTGGAACATCATGGGAGGCTATCAGCTCGCGCAATCCTACCGCCTCTGCATTCTGGGTGGGAATCATAATTTTCATATCATTTTCCAGAATGCGCATGATATAAAAATCCTGCTTGTCCCCGCCGATAGTCTTGCTTTCGATCGACTCGATCTTACCTACCCCATGGGCGGGATAAACAGCCAAATCTCCGACTTTAAACATTATATCCTCCATGCTCCCGGTCATTCCATGGCTTTCTTAAGCTTTTGGAAAAATTAATTAATTGTACCATTGCCGGATAGCCATGCAAAGCCCCATGCCCATATCAAAAAGACAAAAAGGCGACGGGGCGGTGAGCAATGGGAACGATAACTCTGAGCCAGCACAGATATACGGTCATTATCCGCTCATCTAATTTATCAGTTCCGGGAAAAATGTGGAATAAAGAAATTTGGTGTATCAGTAACCATTGAACAGTCACCGGCGAGGGATGAAGTAGCCGGCTTCAGCCTCTGATGGGACCCTTTTCAGATTCTTCGGAAGCGACAAAAAAGCCGGTCCTCCGCGAGGAGAACCGGCTTGCACTGATGAATGGAGAGGCTAATTTATTTCACGATAATCAACAAAGGAGCAATTACCAGTGAAATAACCGAAATGAGCTTCATCAGGATGTTCATGCTGGGGCCCGAGGTATCCTTGAAAGGATCGCCTACGGTGTCGCCAACAACGGCAGCTTTATGATTGGAGGAACCCTTGCCGCCGAAATGGCCTTTTTCAATGTATTTCTTGGCGTTGTCCCAGGCTCCACCGGCATTGGACATAAAAAGAGCCATCAAGGTACCGGAGAGCGTGACACCCAACAGCATACCGCCGAGTGCGTGCGGTCCAATCAGGAAGCCAACGATCACCGGGGCGCTCACACCAACCAATCCAGGCAGCATCATTTTGCGAATCGCGCCCTTGGTTGCGATGGCCACGCATTTAGCCGGATCGGGCTTGCCCGTTCCTTCCATCAACCCGGGGATTTCACGGAACTGACGGCGAATTTCTTCCACCATATCAAACGCTGCATCGCCAACGGCCGTCATAGTGAGAGCAGCAACGAGAAAGGGCACGATAGAACCGATGAAAGCACCGATGATAACATAAGGATCGGTGATGTTAATGACGTCCAGCTTGACAGCCTGGCTGTATGCAACGAACAGTGATACAGCGGTGAGGGCCGCAGAACCAATGGCAAAACCCTTTCCGATGGCAGCCGTGGTGTTGCCCAGAGCGTCCAGGCTGTCGGTGATCTCGCGGGTTTCGGGTCCGAGCTCGGCCATTTCCGAGATACCGCCGGCATTGTCAGCAATGGGGCCGTACGCATCAACGGTCATGGTGGCGCCTACGGTAGCCAGCATACCAACCGCTGCAATACCGATTCCGTATACGCCTGCCGAAATGAAAGCAAAATAAGTTGCAGCGCAAATGCCAAGAATAGGCAGAGCGGTACTTTCCATACCTACCGCCAAACCGGCAATGAGAACGGTGGCCGGCCCGGTTTCAGACTGTCCTGCGATTTTCCATACCGGCTTGGATGAGGTGTAGTATTCTGCCAGCAGGCCAATCACTATACCCGCTACGAGACCAGAAATTATCGCATAGAAAACACCAAACGGCAATGCCACCGCAGTGTTCAGGTAATAAGTCAGTCCAACGAAGATCGCGGCAGCCACGAAAGTAGTGTAGCGCAGCGCTGCCTGGGGCGCCATTCCTGCCATGGCCTTCAGGCTGAAGACACCCACGAAAGAGGCTAGCAGACCAGCCATAACCGTAAGCAGCGGCATTGCCATCCAGGCCGCGCGGTCGGCGCCCATCAGGGCTTCATTGGACATGGTAGCTGCGATGGCGATCGTAGCGATGATCGAGCCGCAGTAAGACTCGAAAATGTCGGCACCCATGCCGGCGATGTCACCGACGTTGTCGCCAACGTTGTCAGCAATAACACCAGGATTGCGCGGATCGTCTTCAGGAATTCCCGCTTCTACCTTACCAACGAGGTCGGCACCAACGTCCGCCGCTTTGGTGTAAATACCGCCACCCATACGAGCAAATAGAGCAATAGAGCTGGCGCCCATGGCAAAACCGTTGATGTAGCTGGCAGTCACCACGTCGCCGCCATAAAGGTAGTAAAACGTTCCAACACCCATCAAGCCAAGGCTTGCCACTGCCAACCCCATGACCGCTCCACCAAAATAGGAGACGGTCAAGGCTTTGGCCTGGCCGAACTGGTTGGCTGCCCAAGAAGTTCTGCTGTTGGCGCGCGTCGCAGAGCTCATACCGGTGTAGCCGGCAAGAACCGAACATGCCGCACCGGAGAGATAGGCATATGCTGTTTGATGATTGATGAAGAAATAGAGCAATCCGGCCACAGCTGCAATGAAGACGACCAACACGGAGTATTCCGTTTTAAGGAACGCCATGGCGCCCGCGTGAATCATTTCTTCTATTTCTTTCATGCGATCGGTGCCATTGGGCTGTTTCTTGACCCATCCGTAGATCAGAAACGCCACGATCAAGCCGGCTAACCCCAGACCAGGTGCGTATAACGTGTATTCTACCATAGATCCCAACCTCCTTTACCTTGTGCAAATTTTAACGAAAGACCACAAAAAAAAGCTTCACTCTTGCTGCTCTTGCCGGTTGAACCGGTTCATGGCAGCCACCAGGCCAGTAGACAACACCGTATGAACAGCTTCAAAGCCACGCTCCACCATTTCGTTAAAGGCGAGCGTATCCTCAGGGTAGGGAGGACGCAAAACAAAGCTCTCAACCGTCTCCCCGTGGGCAGGCCTTCCTATTCCCAGCTTCAACCGGGGAAAATCCTGCTGTCCCAAGTGCTCCATAATAGATGAGACACCACGATGCCCACCCGCTCCACCTTTCGGCACCAGCCGAATGCGCCCGATGGGCAAGTCAAGATCATCGTGAATCACTAGCATCTGACCGGCTGTAATCCCAAAATACTTCAATATATCCACCACGACCTCACCACTGCGGTTCATATAAGTGAGCGGTTTAACAATAAAAATCTTCCGTCCTGCAACTACTCCCGTGCCCCAGCTCGCCTTGAATTTGCGCTGCTGGAGGACGATGCCATACGCTTGCGCCAGCCGATCCACCACTTGGAAGCCGACATTGTGCCGAGTTGCGGCGTACTCTTGACCTGGATTTCCCAACCCGCACAATGCTGTAATCTCGCTTCCTGCCCCATACGCTGTCATATCAAGTCATCTACCGTTTTTGGGTTTCCTCAACCCTGCTATTTACTCAGCTGTCACCTCCCCTCCTTCTGTACTTTCGCCAACTTCTCCGCCTTCCTCAGCTCCGGCTGCTTCCTCGATTGCCTCTGGAGCATTTATCGTGACTACTGTTAACTGCTCTTCATCGGTCAGTTCAAAAGGCACCTGGCTGACAAGATCAGCTACATGCAGTGCAGACCCGATTTCCAGGGAGCTAACGTCGACCGTGATCTTTTCAGGGATTTCACCCGGCAGGCAGCGGACCGAGAGAGCTCTGCGAACGAGGTTAAGCAGGCCTCCTTCCTTCACACCGACGGGTTCGCCCACGACCTCCACCGGAACCTCAACGACAATGGGGTGATCCAGGGGTACCTCGTAAAAATCCACGTGCAGAAACTGACGACGAACCGGATGTACCTGGACTTCTCGAACCAGAACCTGCCGAACTTTTCGATCGTCTCCATCTTCAATGCTCAGTCGCAGC
>JAVEVM010000380.1:0-4675 GCA_034005055.1 Desulforhabdus sp.
AGGCGTCGTATATTTGCTGCACCTGCGGACGCGAGCTACCCTTCTGCTGGCACTGTCCATGCGGCTTCATGATTTGCTGGGACTGCATGGAAGAAAATTTCTGGGGCATGAGCTGCAACGGTATCAGCTGGACCTGCCCGGATTGCGGCGCTATCCGCAACTTTGGGAACGCTTGAGAGATGAGAAAGGAACGGTTTTATGGATAAACAGCGCGTTGTGATCATTGGAGCGGTAGCTTTGGGCCCCAAAGTGGCCTGTCGATTGAAGCGCTTGCGACCCGACTGGGAAGTCGTCATGATCGATCAGGATGAACATATTTCCTATGGAGGATGCGGCATTCCCTACTTCATATCCGGTGATATCAGCGAAGTGCGGGAACTGATGAGCACCAGTTTTCACATGGAAAGGACTCCGCAGTTTTTTGAAGATGCCAAGGACGTGCGCGTGAGAATTCGCACGCGGGCGCTTGCTATTGATCGCCAGGCCAAAAAGGTGCGCATTCTGGATCTGGAATCGGGGAGAGAGGAAGATCTTCCCTACGATAAACTTGTTCTGGCAACGGGCAGTCAACCCAACCGCCTGCCCATACCCGGCGCGGATCAGCCCGAAGTGATGAGTGTCTCGAATCTCAGATCCGCCATGAAGATCAAAGAGAGAATCTCCAAGGGCGAAGTCGACTGTGCTGTCATTGTCGGAGCCGGAGCGATCGGCTGCGAAATGGCGGAAGCCTTGAGCGACCTGTGGGGCATCGAGACCTCCATGGTAGAGATAGCGGAGCAGGTTCTGCCCGGCGTTCTCGATCCTGCCTTGGCCCGCATGGTTCAGAAACATATTGAAGAAAAAAACGTTGCAGTCTATCTCAATGAAACAGCTCGCGAAATCAAACGAATCGACAATGGCGAGCATAAGCTCAAGCTCGTCACTTCGCAAAGAGAGATCGAAACCGACCTGATCATTACCGCAGTTGGCATTCGTCCCAATTCCGATCTGGCTCGCCAAGCCGGCTTGATGGTCTCACCCAGGGGCGGCGTCGTGGTCAACAACCACATGCAGACTTCCGACCCTCACATCTATGCCGGCGGAGACTGTGTCGAAGTCCCGCACTTGGTCACCGGAAACTCCGCCTTTTTCCCGCAAGGTTCCCTGGCAAACCGGCAGGGTCGGGTGATTGGAACCAACCTGGCGGGAGAGTTCGCCGTCTTTAGAGGCATTGTGGGCAGCTTCTCCATTAAGATTTTCGATCTGGCCGTCGCCTCGACCGGTATAACATTGCAGGCGGCTCAACGCGAAGGTTTCGACGCCGTCCATGCTTTGGTCATTCAGGCGGACCGGGCACACTTCTATCCGACTCAAGACCTCATGTACCTGCAAGTGGTGGTGGACCGGAAGACCAGGCGTGTTCTCGGTGCCCAAGGCATTGCAAGCAACGGCGACGCACTAGTCGGCCGTATCAACAGCATCGCCGCAATGCTGCCGTATCGCCCAAGCCTTGAAGATTTATCGAATCTGGAAATTGCCTATTCACCACCTTATGCCTCAGCACTCGATATCGTCAATGCCGCGGCCAACACGGCCGAAAATATACTCGACGGCTATAATGTCACCATGGAGGTGGATGAATTTGAAAAATGCTTCCTCGATGGCGAATCGGATAACTGTATTTGTCTGGACGTGCGCGGACCGGCCAATGCAGCACCCTATGTGGCCCATTTCGGTAAACGATGGTTGAATATTCCTCAGGAAACATTGAAACACCGGCTTTCCGAAATACCAAAGGATAAGCGCTTGATTGTGGTGTGCAACTCCGGAGTGCGATCCTATGAGGCTTTGCGCCAACTCAGTTGTGCGGGCCCCTGCGATGTCATCAACCTGCAGGGCGGAGTGGCAGCACTCAAAAAATCCGGCCTCGTAAACTTAAGCGATGAATCGGACAGTGACTCTCAACAGTAGCACAACAGCGTCAGCCTCCTGGGGCGGACCGGCTATTGCTCTGTTCTGGGATCAATCCCTGGTTTGGGGCTTCATTTGCCTCAACACGCTGAGTAAATTGAGCATTCCCTTCCATCTTTTAAACAGCGCGGATATAGCCGGCGGAGCCCTGGAGCATTATCGGGTGCTCCTGGTGCCCGGCGGATGGGCTGCACACAAGATTCGCGTTTTGGGAAATGCTGGAAGGCGGCAGATCAACCGGTTCATTGACCGGGGAGGCAGCTACCTTGGATTCTGCGGTGGAGCCGGCATGGCTCTTTCCAGCCCTCCCTGCCTTGAGCTGGTGCCGTTTGAGCGCATGCCGCTGGCGGAGCGGCTGCCCAACTCGAGTGGCGAAGTCCGTATTCGGGGTGTCAGGAATCATCCGGCATGGAAGAACCTTCCTGAAGAAATTTCCGCTTCCATCTGGTGGCCGGCTCAATTTGCCTGGCAGCCGCTGCCGCGATCCCTTCCGGTTGGGTTCTATTCGTCCCCGGGAAAAGACTTTTGGATTGCCGATCTGCCCCTTTCCGATCTCGCAGCCCAGCAGATGCAATGGAAAGAGTGGGAAAAGATCTACCGCATCAATCTCAATCCAGCAAGATTACTCGGGCAGCCGGCCATTCTGGAGGTACGCAAAGGGAAGGGAAGACTCATTCTCTCCTACCCTCACCTGGAAACTCCGGGAGACTCTCATGCCAACACGATGCTGCTGAACATTCTCGAGTATCTTGACCGTGCGGCGTCGAAAAATCTGCAATGCAGCCACAATCCCCCCCTTCCGCATCAGGCGATCGCCCATCATGTGAGCAACGAATCCTTTGAGCATGTCGAGAACATCAGGGCAGCTGTCGACGACCTGATCGCTTTCGGGGAGCGGCACCTGCTCTGGTACTGGCATCTCCCGTGGCTGCTGCGCTGGCAGCGAGGGATCCGGGGGCTCGAGTACAGCATGCTCGCGGTGACTGTTCGGTTTTTTCAAGAGCTCAGCTGCCCTGCGGTCGAACGTGAAACTAATGCCGATCCCTGGTTGGGGCCGATCAAGAAATTGGAGCAAGACATTGGAGAATTCTGCCGACAAGCCAAGGCCTTGTTGCTCGAAGAAAAGCTGGCGGCGCACAGCGGCAGCCTAACCAAGCTGGGCAAGGTGAATGAACGGGTGGATGGCATGCGCTCTTTTCTGTTTGGAAACCGCATGAACCACGGCGGGTTATGCCGCACCATTTTCGATGAATTGGACAGCCTTCTCCTGCAACTGCTAAAGCAGGCAGAGACTCTAAACTGAGCCCGCAAGAACATGACGCTCGTCGAGCGGCCCCCTACACATTGAAGCGAAAATTTATGATATCCCCGTCCTGAACGATGTAGGTTTTGCCTTCCAGTCTGACCAAACCCTGTTTGCGGGCGGTGACATAATCGCCGGCCCGGCGCAAGTCTTCATAGGTAACGACTTCCGCTCGGATAAAACCTCTTTGAATATCCGAGTGAATGACGCCTGCAGCCTCTTGAGCCGGCAGCCCTTCGGGGATTGTCCACGCTTTCACTTCATCCTCCCCCACCGTGAGAAAAGTGATGAGCCGAAGCAGTGAATAGGAGCTTTGAATGACTCTATCGAGCGCCGATTCGGTAATGCCGAAATCCTCTCGAAAGACGGCAGCTTCCGTTTCAGACAGCTGGGCCATCTCCATTTCCAGCTTTCCGCGAACCACCATCACGTCGGCATATTCAAATGAAGCTTGCGGCAGAGCATCGTCTTCATCGGCATTATTGACGATCACCAGAAGCGGCTTGGCTGAGAGAAACGTAAATCCGCGCAATTCGGGAGCCCTGATTATGTCAGGTTCGGCTCTCAGCGGCTTTTCCGCATTGAGTATCCCGGCACATTGATCGAGCAGTTCTTTTTCCGGTCCCGCCTTTCTACCCTTCTTTTCTTCCAGTAAGAGTTTTTCCAGGCGTTTTTCAACCGTTGCAAGATCGGCGATGATGAACTCGTCTTCCAGTTCGCGAAAATCTCGACCTACGTCCGGCGCCCCCACAGCTGGATCGGTGAAATTTCTTATAATCATGAGAAACGCGTCTACCTGGCGCATGTGACTGAGCAGAAGGGCCATATATTGCTGCTTGCTTTCCACCACTCCGGATATACCCTGCAGATCCATGTAGGTAACCTGGGCGTGAACTTTCTTTTTACCGTGGTACAGCTGATCCAGCCATTCTACCCGCGGGTCCGGCACCGGCACTACGCCAAGAACCGGCACCGCCTGGCCGCCTGGAGGAACGGATTCGCCGCTCCTCTGAGTCAGTGCATTGAAGATTGTCGTTTTTCCAGAACGCCCCATACCAACAATTCCCAGTTTCATTTGATGCTCCTGCCTCAACAAAATCGCCGAATTCAGGCGATGAAACCCCTTATGAGATTTTATTGACGACTAAGTGCCGTAACCCTTAAACTCAGCATAACTCTATACCAAGTAGTACCACTGCCAATACCGCATTTTGAGCAATTTGTATGGCTTCCTTGCCCTTTTTGCAGAACGCCCCCATTTCCCCTGGGCTCTTCAAGATTCTCCCGGAACCTTTGACGCATGCTATTTTTGCTTTCGACGCCCACCTCAGCAGGCGTGTAAGACTGGATGGACCTTCCTATCATAATTTACTCGCGAAATGTATTGATAACGATCGTATCGAAACAAAGGATACAAACAAG
>JAVEVM010000381.1:0-4667 GCA_034005055.1 Desulforhabdus sp.
CTCCTATGTGTACGTCTCTACCCTCCAGTTTGATGGTCACTTTAAACGGCAGAGGCTCCATGAACGCTCGCGGATCAAAGTAAGGATAAAGCTCTTCTTGCTGCCCCATGGGGCTGATGGTCTGGATGAAATAGCCTCTTTTATAAAGAAGGGTCACCGCTACGATCGGTACGTTTAAATCGGCGGCCGATTTGATGTGATCGCCGGCTAAAATGCCCAATCCGCCGCTGTAGGTGGGAATATTCTCGTTAAGACCGATTTCCATGCTGAAATAAGCAACTTTCATCCGCGCTTCCTTTTCATGTCTGTTTTTTCGCCTGCCAAAACAAATTGCTATTATACAACAATCTTGCCAAACTGCAGCAGGGAAAGAACAAAAGACAGAAAGAGAGGCAAAAAAAACGCCTCCGGAGAAAATCTCTGGAGGCATTGACCATTTTTGGCAACTCTAATTTCACCCTGGGCAGGAGCGGCTCCCTGCCGAAGGAAGCCGCGATAAGCTGGAGGCGACTCCGACAAGAAATGAATGGTCCGTAGAAGTTTGTTGTGCGACGGCCTGCTTATGAATCGGTAGAAATTAGTCCCTTACCTCCCTCGACGAGGAACTTCGCATAGTCCAATCCGAGATCGAGAGCTTTGCTGATCTGCTTGACCTCGGTGGAAATCTGAGGTTGGGTGATGAGGACCACCAGATCGAAGGTCTTTATTTGTTCGCTGCCGTTGCTGCCGATCGTCAGTTGAAGACTCTGGTTATCAGCGGCTTCAATTTGTCCCACCAAAGTGTCCTGGATTTGGATTCGATCCAATTTGGCCAGTGCGCTTTCCTGTTCTTTCTTGAAAGACTCCAGGCCAGTGGCAAAGACTTCAATGTCAGCCTGGGGAAGATTCCGGCGTGCCAGGATAGCGCCGTTGAGCCCGAAGCACAGGGCCGCCTGGTGCATCTCGGGAGAAGCCGACGAGTAACTCTGCACGAAAGCGATGCTGCCCGGGATCTCTCCGTCGTAGGGGCGAATCACCAAACCTGCGCTAGGCCCGGTTCTGCTCAGCATGCGCTCGAGTTGGGTATCGGTGATGACGTTGAGATGCTTGCCGAAGCCGAAGCGCTTGTCCAGTCTGCCGAGCGGCCGCTCAACACTCGGGGAAATGATGACGCTGTCCGCTTCAAGATCGAAGACCTCATCCTGCATTTCAAACATGATTGCCTCGGGCTTGCATTCGGCCCAGCACAGGGCACATCCCAAGCAGCGGCGGCAGCTCAGGCAGCGCTTGGCCTCCTGTAAAGCCTTCTCTTCATCGAAACCCAGCTCGACTTCGTTATAGTTGCCGCGGCGCTCCTCCACATCGATCTCGACCTGATGCTGACGCGCTTTGGGAATATCCTGAAACTCGACTATGTAGCGTCCTTTTTTCTCGTACATCTCTTCCCTCTATGTTGAGCCCAAAAGCCCTGAGGTTTTATGTTCAATTCACCGCAGAGTACGCTGAGATCGCAGAGTTACTTTTGCACAAATCCATTTCTGATTTCTCTGCGTGCTCTGCGCTCTCAGCGGTAAGTTAAATCCCTTTGCTCTATTTCTTTCGTTTGGCTTCAAGATAGCTGATGATCCCGTTGGCGGCTTTGCGGCCGTTTGCGCAGGCCCGAATGGCGATGTCCGCTCCGGTCTCCACGTCGCCCGCCGAAAAGATACCGGGAATATTGGTCATGAAGGTCATTTGATCTACAGCCAATGTGTTCCATCGGGTGATGTCCAATTCGCTTCCTTCGGGAACAAAGGCGAGATCCGGTCGCTGCCCGATCGCGGGAAAGAGTGTTTCGGCCTCAACCACAAACTCGGATCCTTCTACCGGAACCGGCCTGCGGCGGCCACTCGCATCAGGTTCGCCGAGCTCCATTCGAAGGCATTTGAGCCCTGTCATACGGCCGTTGTCGCCCACCACCTCGATGGGAGCAACGAGGTACTGGAATTTGACCCCCTCATGCTCGGCAGCTTCAATTTCCCACGGACTTGCCGGCATTTCCTTCTTGGTTCTGCGATAAAGCACGTGGACTTCGTCGAAGCCTTCGCGCCAGCTTACTCGAGCAGCATCCATGGCCACGTTGCCGCCGCCGATAACGATCACCTTGCCCTTAGCGTCAACCTTCTTGCCCATGTTGACGTCTCTCAGGAAATCGACGCCGTCCACAACCCCTTCGAGATCTTCGCCTTTTATTCCGAGCTTCATTCCCTTTTGAGCACCGACCCCAATGAAAATGGCGTCGAATTCCTTGCGCAGTTGCTCGAAAGAGATATCCTTGCCCACGCGCGTGTTGCAGCGCAGTTCCACCCCGTGAGAGAGAATCCAGTTGATTTCATGCATCAAAGTGGCGGCGGAAAGACGATACTCGGGGATGCCGAAACGGAACATTCCGCCCGGCTCCGGCAGGGCTTCAAAGCAGACCGAATGATAGCCCGCCTTGGCCAAATAAAAGCCACACGACAGGCTGGCGGGACCGGCGCCGATCAAGGCCACTTTTTCCTTGTGAAATTCGTCGGGAATTTCCACCGGCGGTGGAGCTTCGCTTTTCACTTCCCAGTCTGCCACAAACCGCTTGAGTGTACAGATGGAAATAGGCTCATCCATGTAGCCGCGATTGCAGGCCGTTTCGCAAGGGTGTGGGCAGACCCGGCCGATGGAGAGGGCAAACGGCAGACGCTCGCGGATCTTCGCCAGGGATTCGGTGTACTTGCCGTCGGCGATTAACCCCACATAGGAGCGAATGTCCAGGTTGGCGGGACAGGTAGCCTGGCAAATCGGCATGTCTTCCTTAAAGATGTTGTATTCGCCGGTTTCGGCATTGAAGAAGTCAATGGCAGTGCGGAAGCCCAGCCCTTCATTGAAATCGTCGTACATGTGAATCGGGCAGACCCTCATGCATGCCCGGCAATCGTTACATTTTTCAGGATCGACGCGAGGCGTGCTGCGACGCACTCGAAATCGGTAGCTTCCGTTTTCCGTTGAAGCTTGCTCCACCTGAGCGTTGGTAATGATACGGATATTCGGATGTTTTTTAACCGCCTCCAGGTTCGGATCAATGAATGAGGAATCATCGGTGATTAACCGGGTTTGCGGCAGCCGTTCGCTCCCCAGGCTCGGAGAGGGCTCTATCAGGGTTACTTGCATGCCGGCTTCGGCCTGCGCCAGTGCTGCCGTCACGCCGGCAGGGTCGCCCCCGAATATGATTACACGTTTTGTCGACACAGTTTCATCCTCCAGGAGTATTAGTTTTGAGTTTTGAGTGTTGAATTTTGAGTTATCCCGAGCAAACCTAACTCAAAACTGAGAATTCAAAATTCAAAACCAACTGATTATGCGGCCTGCTCTTTGGCCATCGGGTCGACGATCTGGTAGCGTGGTGAATTGCCGTCGATTTCCGCCAGACCGACAAAGCCGCGGCGCTGCAGAGCAAGCACGTATTTGAGCACGTGCGGCGGCGGCAGTTGGAGCGTTGCGGCCAGATCCTTAACTGCTGCGGGGCCGCGCTCCAGTTCGCGCAGAATTTCGTAAGTGGCCACCTCATCCATAATGATGGTGTCGAGCGTGCGCCACATCTCGTGATCGGTAAAGCGTTCGCCGTACTTGTTGCCGACCGTCTGGAACTCGGTAAACTTGCCGACTACCCAGCGGATCTTTTCCCCGTTTAGGATCGTTTTGGCGATAACAAGCTTTTCCTTGAGCTGCGGCAGTGGAAGGGCTTCGGCGCTCCCCAAAGGGCCGAGCTCGCGAATATTGCGGTCGAAGGCGGTGACCATGCTGACAAAGCGCTCCCCCTCGGCCGAAGAGCACTGACTGAAGGATACCCGCTGCGGGTTGAGCCCCACATAATCTAATGCTCGCGCTGCCAGTCCGACTTTGATCTTGCCCTGATAATTGCCGGTGATGTAATGACAATCCCCAAAGTGGCATCCCACCACCATGACTCCGTCGGCGCCTTTAATGAAGGCGTCGGCCAGCATGGATGGGTCTACCCGCCCCGTACACATCAAACGGATGATTCTCACATCCGTCGTATATTGCATCCTGGAAACTCCAGCGAAGTCAGCCGCAGCGTAACCTCACCAGGTGCAGCAGAGCACCAGGACTTTGGGAGTGAATTCTGACATTATCGTCGCCTCCTCCAAATCTGTTTTCTGGTTCTTGCGTTAAAGCAGGGCCGGAGCCCTGCGCTATATTGCAAACCTGCCTAGCCTTCCGTTCCTGTTTCCAGGAAGGCACTGATCTGTTGACCGATCTGTTCATCGGTATAGGAATTAATGGTCAAAGCATGTTGATAGCAGGTGGCCGCACACACGCCACAGCCCTTGCAGGCGACCGGAATCACGCGGACCTTGCGTCCTTTCTCGGTGCGAACGATTTCCAGGGCTCCATAAGGGCACAGTGCAACGCACAAGCCGCAGCCGCGGCAAGCTTCCTCATCGACCAATGTGGAGACGATCGGCTCAACCTTCATCACATCCTTGGAGAGCGGTATGGATGCTCGGGAGGCGGCACCGAGTGCCTGGGAGATTGCTTCACGAACCGTTGCCGGGTAATGAGCATTGCCGCAAAGGTAGACCCCGTCATTGGCAAAATCCAAGGGCTTTAGCTTTACGTGTCCTTCCAGGAAGAACTTGTTCTCGTCCAGCGAA
>JAVEVM010000382.1:0-4665 GCA_034005055.1 Desulforhabdus sp.
GCTTGCAGGATGCCGGCTGCCCGAATTGCGATTCCGGGTTTCGCCGGCATGTTCAATATTGCTCATAATCTGTTAGCGAGTCCTTCCCGCCAAAAATGAAAATCGAAAGGATGAAAATGGAGCTACCCGTATATGTAACCGTGGAAGAAGTCAGGAGAGTCTGCAGTGAATTGAAGCTCAGAGACTGGTCCGGTTTGACCGATGCAAAAGTGCTTGCCGAAGAAGCGAAAATGATTCTTGACGAGGTCAATAGCGGGGCTATGAATATTGGGCTTGAGAGCTTTCGCGTCGGTCTGGAGGTGGAGCTTGAACACGGCACCCGTTTTGCGGATGCAAATGTCACCAATAATCACCCGATCTTGACTGGAAAAATCGTGCTGGCGCATTTAAAAGAATCTCTGGACTACTACGAGCGGCTTGAAGTTGCCGAGCTGGAAGGGGATTTGCTGAAAGCGGTATACGCCAGGAACGCGACCAAGGTTGAAGCGTTGTATAGAAAACTGGTGAAAGCAAAACTTGCCCTCAGTAAGGCCGAAAACGAATTGCTCGGTTGAGGGAGCAGGCTGTTCATCATTGATCTCTTCGGGCTCTCGAATGAAAAGGCATCGCTATCCCGGGCGGGCCGCAGTTGAAATGGAGGATCAAGAGGTAAAATGTGGCCAGGAGATAGGCCAGGAATGTGCCGAGATATATCCCCACGGTGGGATAGAGCAGAGCCACCGCCAGAGAGTAAACGATCAGCGAGCCTATGCCTTTGGGCACATTCTTAAGGATTGCGTAAACGTGCTCCGGATCGTATGTGAAGTGAATGATCATCACAAAGGGCAGCATTGTTATTGGAAAAGCGGAAAACAGCCCTGCCCAACGAACGCCGACGAGCTTTGCCGTTGAAGTGATCACAATGACGAAACAAGCGGCTGCTGCGGATCTAAGCAGTAAAACCTGCGGATTCAAGCTGACTCGTTGATGGATTCTTACATTCTGAGCTCGCCTGAAGAGCAAGATGAATAAGAAGATGGAGATCGACGGCAAGACCACTGCCAGCGCCATATTGAGCTGCAATTGATGTAGTGCGGCAGCTACCAGAAAGTAGCAAAAGACGCCGCTCACCGAAGCGAATAGAATATTGGACAGCTTGCTCCACCTACTCGCCCAGGACGAGGCCCGGTAGTAAGTGTAAGCAAAGGCTTGCGTCGCAATCAGCCCGGCCATCGTGTAAATTGCGCTCGCAGCGGCAAACTCCGGACTTATTTCAAGGCCGAAGAAGAACAGGGTTATGGCGGCTCCCAAAGGGTAGCCGGACAAAACACCCGCAAACCTCGGGCTCACCACTTCTGCAAGGATTGACAGCAAAACCACCACTGCAATACTTACAAGTATTTTGATGAAGGTAATAAATGGCAAAAGCTCAGCCAATTATGCGACCTTGCTTGTACTGAACGTCAAGAAAAAGCACGCACGCCGGAGCGTGGGAACGAGATGTGCGTTGAAAAGCTGCACTTTATCCATCCTTGAACAAGACAAGCTCACCGTGGAATTTCCCTGCAAGTGTTTGACATCGTCCCCGCGCTCCCTATTCGGTGCTCCATGCTCCATGCTCCATGCTGCCCCCTCTATTGCTTCATGTCCGCCATGGCTGAATCATAGATCTCTTTTCCAATTTTTGGCAGCCAGGCGTCGTAGACTGGTGCAGTAGCTTCTTCAAAGGCTTTGACTTGATCTTCTGTAAGTATGGTAACCGTCATGCCTTCTTTTGCAAAGAGCTCGATGGGATTGGGTACTTCCATCGTGTATTTGAATTCATTTCTTAGAATATTAATGGATTTCTCCCCATCCAGGCCCGCTCGGCACAGGGCCTTTTCAAATTTAGCGGATTCTTGAGCGGCTTCCGTTATTGCTTTCTGAATATCGGGCGGGAACGCTTCCCACTGCTCTTTGTTCCAGTAAATAATGACCGGGTCAACCAGATAATTCCAGAACGTCAGATACTTGTGAAAGTTCCAAGCTTGCAGAGGCACCAAAACCCCTACCGGGTTCTCCTGACCATCCACGACTCTCTGCCGGAAGGCGGTGACAGCGTCCGCCCAGTTCATGTTGACCGGGTCCGCGCCCAGATATCGAAAAATGTCGATAAAGATTGGACTGCCGACTACACGAATTCGAAGTCCCTGCAAATCCTTTGGCTCTTGTATGATTCTTGTGCTGTTGGCAATCTGACGGAAGCCGTTTTCGGCCCATGCAAGCCCCTTTAGCCCGATTCTGTCCATTGCCTCGAAAATGGCTGCACCAGTTGCGCCGTTCTCAATTTTGTCCAGGTTTTCGAAATTTTTGATAAAAAAAGGAAGCGAGAAGATATTCATCTCTGGGATTACCGTAGAGGTATTAATGGTGGACTCGTAAGCACAATCGATTACTCCCTTTGCCACCATCTGCGGGGACTGCAATTGTGCTCCTTTGAGCAGGATGCTGCTGTAATATGGCTTCACATTGATGCGTCCATGGGTCTTTTCGCTAACCAATTCAGCGAATCTGGTTGCCCCCATACCCCAGTAAAAAGATGGACCCACGTTGAGGGTGAGCTTATATTCTTCCTTAAATTCGCCTGCCCCGCCTGCTGCAGGCAAAGTACAACCGAGGACGAAAGCCGAAAAGAAAAGCCAAAACACGCTCGATATTTTGCCATAGCCTGCCTGCATCGCAACGCTCCTTCTGAATCGATGTTCTTATACAAAAAGGATCTTTCAATGAGGCCAGTCAAGAAGCTTTTAGCATACGGGAATCAGGGTTACAAGGTGCACGCGTTTTTAGAGCGTATCGAGACGATGCGGCAAGAGAGTGGGCAGTAAAGAGAATAATTTTCAGATGACCATTATGCCGGCAGTATGATATCTAGTTTATCAGATTCGCCAATCTGTCGGAGGACCAGCCAATCATCTCCGGCAAAGTTTCCTTCTTCCCATTCTCCTGCTTGCGAGCACCGGTCAAACGGAGGAGGCCTGTAGGAAAAGATGATCGGATTACGCTTGATCCCCGTCCTTGCATCCAAGTGAGGAGATGATTTATGACAGAAAAGTTCACAAAACAAAATGTGGTAGATCAGGTTGTGGCTTTTCATGGCCATATGTGTCCGGGGCTGGCAATTGGCATGAGGGCTTCTGAGATCGCTTTGAAAGAAATCGGTCCGCATGCCCTGGATGAGGAAGTAGTTGCAGTGGTTGAAACGGATATGTACGGTGTGGATGCCATCCAGTTTCTGACCGGCTGCACGTTCGGCAAAGGCAACCTCATCCACCTCGACTATGGCAAGAACGCGTTCAGCTTCTACCGGAGATCCGACGGCAAAGCTATCCGGATCGTGATGAGATCGGATGCCTTCGGCAGCGCTGATAAGGAATGGGAAAAGCTCGTTGTCAGGCTCTCGGTCGGAAATATATCGCCACAAGAACGGCAACGGTTTCAGCACAAGAAGGATGAAAGATCGCGGTTGATTCTCCAGGCACCGTTGGAAGCTCTCTTCGAAGTCAAGCAACCGTCTAAACCGATGCCGAGAAGTGCGCGAGTTCAGGCCAGTCTTGATTGTGAGAAATGTGGCGAGAAAGTTATGGAATCGCGTGTTAGACGATTACGTGGGAAAACCCTTTGCATTCCCTGCTTTGAGCTGCACGAGCCGAGGTAGCAAGAGCGATCAAATGATCCGGTTGGGCTGCTTTGGAAAATGAAAAATCCACTGGATATCAAACCTCGATCTCACTGTCCCCTGCCAATAGCCAGTTTGCGCATCGCCGGCCGGACCGTATTCAGACATCCCCACCAATATTGAAAGGAGGTCACCGTCAGTGCCTAAAACTTATGTCCTGGATACCAACGTATTACTCCACAACCCACAAGCCGTTTTTGCATTCGAAGACAATGAGGTTGTAATTCCATTTGCGGTGATCGAAGAGATTGACAATCAAAAGAGGCGTCAGGATGAGATTGGCAGAAATGCCCGAATGATTTCTCGGCAGTTGGATGACCTGCGCACCCAAGGTCAGCTTTCACAGGCGATAACTTTGCGTGGCGGAGGTACCTTAAGAATAGAGATGAATCACCAGAACGCCATCGATTTTCCCCGTGGTCTCGATCCGCAAAAATGCGACAATCGCATACTGGCTGTAGCCCACAACATACAACAGCGAAACGGTGGCCGCGTAGTTCTGGTGACCAAAGACCTGAACCTGCGTATCAAGGCAGATGTGCTTGGTCTCGCTGCTGAGGATTTTTATAATGATAAAGTTGATTATCATGAATTGCACAAAGGGTTTCGCGAGGTTCAGGTCTCAGCTGAGAAGTTGGATGCCTTCTATCGTCAAAGAGCCCTTGGATGGGATCACGATCCGGAGCCTTTTCCCCACGAATTCTTGATCCTGAGGAATTCGACAAATCCATCGCAGTCAGCATTGGCTCATTACGCTAATAAAGCGCTAAGACCTTTACTCCACGAAGAAGCTGTAAGTTGGGGTGTGAGGGCGCGCAATAAAGAGCAAAAATTCGCCATGGAGCTATTGCTGGACGATTCGGTTCAGGTCGTAACGCTGGTTGGAAGTGCCGGAACTGGCAAGACCTTGCTCGCGTTAGCGGTTGGTCTGGAGAAAGTAATCGAACAAAGTGCGTACAGCCGGTTCC
>JAVEVM010000383.1:0-4663 GCA_034005055.1 Desulforhabdus sp.
ATTTCCGTGATGAAGAAGGGCAGGATGTGTTGAACTTCATCGACAACATCTTCCGGTTCACCCAGGCCGGTTCTGAAGTCTCCGCACTCCTGGGCCGTATGCCCTCCGCGGTGGGTTATCAGCCCACCCTGGCGGTCGATTTGGGGGGTTTGCAGGAACGCATCACTTCTACGGATAAAGGCTCCATTACAGCCGTTCAGTGTGTCTACGTGCCGGCGGACGACCTCACCGACCCCGCACCGGCGACCACCTTCGCCCACCTCGACGGCACGGTGGTGCTCTCACGTCAGATCGCCGAGCTGGGTATCTATCCCGCAGTGGATCCTCTGGATTCCACTTCCCGAATCCTGGACGCCAATTACATCGGCGAAGAACACTATCGGACGGCGCGCACGGTCCAGCAAATGCTTCAGAAATATAAGGAACTGCAGGACATCATTGCCATCCTAGGCATGGAAGAACTTTCCGATGAAGACAAACTCACGGTGCAGCGCGCCCGGAAAATCCAGCGTTTCCTGTCCCAGCCCTTCCATGTTGCCGAGACCTTCACCGGTAAACCGGGGAAATACGTCAAGATCGAAGATACGATTCGTGGGTTTAAAGCGATTTGTGAAGGCGAGTATGACGACATCCCCGAGCAGGCCTTTTACATGAAGGGTGGAATCGAGGAAGTCGTGGCCGCTGCCAAAGAGATGGGCTAAAAGGAAAAAGGACCTATCATGGCTGGAAATATCAAGCTCGAAATCGTCACCCCCGAAAAAGAGGTGGTGAACGAAGAAACCCAGATGGTGGTTGCTCCGGGGGTCTTGGGCGAGTTCGGGGTCCTGATCGGCCATACGCCCTTTATGACCTCGCTGAAGATCGGCACGGTCCGGTATACGGACCAAAGTGGTCAGGAAAGGCTCGTTTTCATCAGCGGCGGGTTTGCTGAAGCTTTGCCCAACAAGGTCACGATTCTGGCTGAATCGGCCGAAAGACGTCGAGATATCGATGTCGAGCGAGCACGATCGGCCATGGAGCGAGCCCAGAAGCGCCTGGAGGATAAAAAGGCGGATTTGGACTTCGCCCGCGCTTCGGCGGCCTTGCAGCGCGCCTTGCACAGGCTCCGATTGGCGGAAACCCGTCGCGCCTGAGCTTTATCCCGATACGGCCGAATCCGATTTCCGGAAAGATCCAACCAATCGGATGGCAGGGTTAGAATTGCCCACCGAGGCAGCCCATGTCTGGCATGGGCTGCCTTTTTCGTCCAGATCGGATCCATCGAAAGGCTCCGCTGCCGTGCTCCGGGGGCCAGTCAAGCCGTCCAACCTTTGGGAGCTTGAATTGAGACAGGGAATATGGCTTGACTTTAAAGCGCCTAAGATATTATAATAACAACAGGTTGTGAGAGGTGCTCCTTGGACGGCGAACTGATTCTGAAACAATTTGAGCACATTGAATCGCGCGTCGAAGACCTGATCAAAATCTGCCGGGACAAGGACACGGATATCCGGCAACTCAACGACAGAATCGATAAACTGGAGGAGGAACTCCGAAGCAAGGTTGAGGCGGAGCAACGGTTTTCTGAGGAGCGCCAAGCGATCCGCTCACGTTTGGATCAACTTTTGGCGCGCCTTGGGACCATCATTGGGGACGACTGAAGGTGCCGCCCGGCGGGTTTACCAGGAAAGGTGACTTGAGTATAATTGGAACGGCTCATTACCATAGACGTGTTCGGTCAGGCATACACATTCAAGGCTGAATCGGGAGTTGTTGACCCGGTCGAAGTCAGCGATTATCTCATGGGGGAAATCAGGAAAGTTGAGGCTCAGCAAGCCGAGCGATCTGCAGAGCGCAACAGGGTTGCCCTGCTGCTGCAGACCGCCCTCAATGTTGCCAATGAAAATATTAAGATGAGGCACATGATGGCTGAATTGGTCCAAGATGTTGCTGGTCGCTCGGACCGACTCATAAGCTTGTTGGACGACAGTCTTCCCAGTGGATCAATCGGCCGATCAGCCGCCTGATATTTGCCGTTCCCACGACGTCCTAGCAACAACGTTGAAATGCACCACAACCTGGTCAAATGATACCCATTTCCCCGCCGTATCCCAGGTTATCCAGACTTCCTGTGAACGCACCATTGGATCATTTCCCCTGCTGTGTGCGTGATTGGCAGCAATTCTTTGACCCAACAGTCATTACATGGGAGCTGTCTCTGGTTTCGGTGAGCATGTTCTGCTTTGACAGAAAAGCCTGAAGAAACCATATGGCACCCACTTTGAACCCTTGGTTCAAAGATTAGCCGACACGGCACAGCGGGGGTCTTTCCAACCACCTGTCAGAAATCCCCGATACGCACGTTTCCGGATGGGATGTTCCAGGAGCGTGCGCCTCAAACTGCGCTTCCGCCGACAGACGCCTTTAAACCCAAGAAGAGCACCTGGAGTGAGCCAACCGATCCTGGCGCTTGTCTCGATTGTTCCCAGGCACGTTTGGGCGCCGATCGATTTTCATAAACGTTTCAGAGGGAAGTTTCGGGCTTCCCAGGAGACGGCAGATGATTGAATATCTATTACCCATCGGAGTTGCGGGTTTTGGCGTTGGCTTCGCCATCGCTTATTGGGCCAAAGGAAAAATTAGCGTTCAGAAGATCAAGGCAGCCGAGAACCAAGCTGCCCAGATCGTGCGCGAAGCCGAGCACCGTGCCGACTCTCTGATGAAGGAGGCTGAGCTCGAAGCCAAAGATAAGCTGTTTCGCATGAAAAGCGATTTCGATAGCGAAACCAAGGACACACGCGCAGAGCTGAAAAATCGCGAAGTGCGCTTGATGCAGAAAGAGGAGCACATTGATCGCAAGATTGATCAATGCGAACGAAGGGAGAAGGAAGTATTAACGAGAGAGCAGAGACTTAGCGAGCGCGAAGAAAAGGTCGAGACCAAGGAATCGGAATACCAGGACCTCATCCGTGAGCAGAAAAGGCAGCTGGAACAAATTTCTGGCCTCACCTCAGACCAAGCCAAAGAGCTTTTGTTGAGAGCCATGGAGAATGAGGCGCGCTATGAAGGCGCCAAGCTAATCAAACGCATTGAAAACGAAGCCAGGGAGGAGGCGGATAAGAAGTCCAAAAAGATCATGGCGACAGCCATTCAACGCTATGCCGGGGAATACGTTGCGGAAAGGACCGTATCGGTCGTTCCATTACCCAACGACGAGATGAAGGGTCGCATCATCGGCCGGGAAGGTCGTAATATACGGGCTTTGGAAGCCGCTACCGGCATCGACCTGATCATCGACGATACCCCGGAGGCGGTTATTCTCTCGGGTTTCAACCCCGTTCGGCGCGAAGTGGCGCGCATCTCGCTTATGCGGTTAATTGCCGATGGTCGTATTCACCCTGCACGGATCGAGGATGTAGTCAAAAAAGCTACGCAAGAGGTGGAACAGACTATCAAGGAGGCCGGTGAACAAGCTGCGTTCGAGCTGGGGGTCCACAACCTTCACAACGATTTGATCAAGTACCTGGGAAGGCTCAAATTTCGTACAAGTTATGCACAGAATGTACTTCAACACTCTATAGAAGTGGGTTTCTTGTGTGGGATTATGGCAGCCGAGCTTGGGTTGAACCAGAAATTGGCTCGCCGCATGGGATTGCTCCATGACATCGGCAAATCCATCGATCATGAGGTTGAAGGACCCCATGCCATTATCGGGTCCAAATTGGCCAAAAAATACGGGGAAGCCCCAAAGGTGGTGCATGCCATTGCCGCGCACCATGAAGACATGCCGCCCAACACGGTGTACGCGCTGCTAGTTCAGGCGGCGGATAGCCTTTCCGGCGCCAGACCGGGGGCCCGGAAAGAGCTTCTTGAAAACTACATCAAGCGACTTGAAGATCTGGAGAGTATTGCCAACTCGTTCCAGGGAGTGGCCAATACCTATGCTATACAAGCAGGCCGGGAGTTGCGGGTGATTGTCGAAAGCGAGCGAGTTAGTGACGATGACTCGATTCTCTTGAGTCGTGACATTGCTCGCAAGATAGAAGAAACCATGACCTTCCCAGGTCAAATCAAGGTCATGGTAATCCGGGAGACTCGTGCTGTGGAATACGCCAACAAATGAACCGGCTCGGGTGATGCGGCCATTTTCTTCCGGGAGGAGTCCCCGGCAGGGGAAAACTACGGGGTATGATGTGGATGATGTTACCGATGTTTATACGAGCATCGATATCGCATAGATCCTATGCCATCCCGAATGCCGGAACTTAAGGTCACGCGACGGCAATCGCCTGGGATAAAGGTCATGCTCCTTCCCCACAAACAATGACCAGTCTTCAAAGCGGCTCCGGACCTCAATTCAAAGGCAAATTTACAGATAACTAATGGTTCAATCCTATGAATGTCATCGATATATTGACCGAACGCGGTTTTATTGAGGCACGGACCCATCTTGAGGAGCTCGATGGATACGTTCAGGAAGGGCCGGCTACCTGCTACGTAGGGTTCGACCCCACCGCTTCCAGTCTTCACATCGGTCATCTCGTACCCATCATGGCTTTGGCGCATATGCAGCGGGAGGGCCATCGTCCGATCGCTCTGGTCGGTGGTGGAACCGGATTGGTGGGGGACCCCAGCGGCAAGACTGAAATGCGCAAAATTCTCGGTAGCGACGAGATTGAGCGCA
>JAVEVM010000384.1:0-4663 GCA_034005055.1 Desulforhabdus sp.
TCGTTCGGAACCATAGCGGCCATAATGAGAGGGTGAATGGCATGAAATTCGGTCGTAGAGCATTTCTACAATTTGCTGCGGGAACGGTGGGTGGCACGCTGCTGTCACCATTGCCATGGAAACTGGCGGATGATTCCGCCATTTGGAGCCAGAACTGGTCATGGCGTCCATCACCCGAAAGGGGCCTGATTACCAAAGCCCCAACCGTCTGCCTTTTATGCGACAGTGGCTGTGGTATCCAGGCTCATCTGGTGAATAACAACCGCGCTATCCTGCTGGAAGGCAATCCCGCCCACCCGATCAACCAGGGCGGCATATGCCCCCTTTGCGCATCCGGGGCGCAGTTTCTCTACGCACCTTATCGCGTTTCACAACCCTTGAAGCAGACTAAGGAGCGTGGCGATGCTTCCGGATTCCAACCCATCAGCTGGGAAGAAGCCATAGCCGAGATCAGCACCGGCCTGGGAAACATGCGGACCGGCGGAAAAGCTCACGGCCTTGCCTGCATTGCCGGACGCTCGCGCAGCAGCATGTTCGATTTGTGGCGCCAATTCTTCAATGCCTTCGGTTCTCCGAATCTTTTCGAGATGCCAAGCCATGCCGACAGTCTCAAACTAGCCACGGCACTCACCTTGGGGCGGGAAGCCACGCCTGCATTTGCTTTGGAGCGAGCCTCTTACGTGCTCAGTTTTGGCGCCGACCTCATTGGAGGCTGGGGAGCCGCAGGCCGCATGCAATCGGTCTTTGGACTCTGGCATCAAGAGCAGCCGGGGGTTGCACATCCCAAAATTGTTCAGATCGAGCCGCGTTTGTCGCTCACAGCCACCAAGGCAAATGAATGGGTTCCCATCAATCCCGGTGCTCAGGCTGCCCTTGCCCTTGGAATTGCCCATGTGATGATCAAGAATAACCTTTTTGATGCGGACTTTGTGAGCAACTACGTATTCGGCTTCGAAGACTGGATGGACAGCGCAGGAAAGAACCGACAGGGGTTCAAAAACTTCGTGCTGGCCACCTATGATCCGGCAAAAGTGGCGGAGCAAACGGGAGTAGATGCCCAAAAAATCGAAGAGATTGCCAACGAGCTTGCCAGACAGCAGAACGCGGTGGTTGTCTGGGGCGCAGACGGAGATGAGTCCCCCGGGAACATCTATTCCGATCTCGCTTTCCTTGCACTCAATGCGCTGAAAGGAAATCTGCAGGCCGGCGGCATGGTTTCCATCGTTCCACCCGTTCCATTGGCATCGTTGCCGGAAGTACAGGCCGACCAATGGGCTTATCAGGGGATGCAACAGCCGCGCCTGGATCTGGCTCAAGCTAAACCTGTGCCGCTGCCCGGCAATGGGCTCTACGCATTTTTGGATACGGTCGGTCAAGAACCCCGCTATTCCATTGAAATGCTGATGATCTATGAGGCCAACCCGGTTTACAGCCTGCCTGAAGACCAGCTGGTTAAGAATGCGTTGCAGAAAATCGATCGCATTGTGACTTTCTCATCCTACCTGGATGAAACTGCGATGCAGTCCGATCTGATTCTGCCCAATCACATGGCTTTTGAGCGCTATGACGACGTAATTGGCTTGCCTGGCGTCCCCTATGCTTACTATGCCGTCTCCAAGCCCATCTTGCCGCCGCAACTGGATACCAAGCACACAGGAGACCTGCTTCTGGCAGTGGCGGGCAAATTGGGGGGAGAGATTAAGGCTTCCATGCCGTGGAAGAATTACGAAGAGTATCTGCAGAGTCGAGTGAAAGGGCTCGGCTCATACGGAGGCGGCGCAATTGCAGACAAGGAAGAGGCTCAACCCTGGAATCTGCAAGCAGGGCAGACGCCGAAGAGAAATTTCAAAAGCGACAAGGACCTGTGGAGCAAATTGACCGCCGGATTTTGCTGGTACGATGCACCGGTCGACCCTTTGCAGAATATTGCGACCGAGTCGGGAAGATATGAGCTCGCCTGCCTAACGTTGCAGAACAAAGGTCTCAATGTCGAAGACGATCAGGTTTATCTTCCCCACTACGCGCCTCTTGCCCCGTCCGGCGACGAGAAGGAGTTTCCGCTGTTGATGGTCGGCTACCGCACACTTTCTCTTTCCAGCGGATACCTGGCCAATCCGCCCTTCATGAATAAAACCTTGTGGAGCTTCTTGCTCAAAGGCAACGAACTGCTGGTGGAGGTCAACCCAAAAACCGCGGCGTCTTTGGGATTCAAGGAAGGGGATCGGGCTGCTCTGAAAACTCCTGGAGGAGAGGTTGAGGTTAGAGTTCATCTATTCCCCGGAGCTCATCCCGGCGCAGTTTTCATTGCCCGGGGACTGGGCCATACCGCCTATGATGAGTACATCCGGGATAAAGGTGTTAATGCCAACGACATTATTGAAGTGCAAATGGATCCCATCACCGGATTGGGAACGGTTTGGGCAACACGCGCCCAATTGGCTCGCGCTTAAGGGGGTAATCCGTGAGTGATCAAGGACATACGCAAAGCGGTGTTCTCTATGGAATGGCCATCGATCTGGACAAGTGCACGGGATGCATGGCGTGCAGTGTAGCCTGCCAAGCGGAGAACAATATATCCTTCCGCACTGACGAGTCTAACAAGCTGCGCTCGATCACATGGATGGAACTGTTTTACCTGGAAAATGGCAAGGAATTTCCCGATTATCAGTACGTCTATCTGCCGCGGCCTTGCATGCATTGCAATTCTCCCCACCATTCGCCCTGCACGTTTGTGTGCCCGGTCAATGCAACCGTGCGGGATGAGCAAACGGGCATAGTGGACCACATCTACCCACGCTGCATCGGATGCAGGTATTGTATGGTGGCCTGCCCTTATCACGCACGCGACTTCAACTGGTGGGACCCGTCCTGGCCGAAGCCGATGGAGACTATGCTCAGTCCCAAAGTGAGCACCCGCATGCGCGGTGTGGTGGAAAAATGCAGTTTTTGCCATCATCGCCTTAACGATGCTCGCGCTAAGGCTTACCTGGACGGCACGGAAATGAAAGATGTAACTTACATGCCGGCTTGCGCCGAAGCATGCCCGACCAAGGCCATCTCCTTCGGCAATTTGCTGGATCCGCACAGTGAAGTAGCTAAGTTGGCCAAAGATCAACGAGCATTCAGAATACTCGCTAAGCTGAACACAGAACCTAAAGTCTATTACCTCAGCAGTCATCAGTGGGTACAGAATCTGGCCGACAACAGCCTGTAATCACGGTTAAGCTAAATGTTCTCAAAGGATTCAAATTTAACACATCTTAATATGAGGGGATGCTGATGGACAAAGCATTGATTCCCGATGGAGTTAGGCGAAGCCCGTTTCCTGTTTTTGCTGCCTGGCTGCTTGTGCTCTTTGCATTGATCGGATGGGGAGTCTACGCGGGAGCCGTGGTGTTGCTGAAGGCTTTGAACGTTACCGGCCTGAACGATTATTTCGGGTTCGGTTTTTACATCACTATTGACTTGGGTATCATTGCTCTGGGAGCCGGTGCATTCTTCTCCGGTTTCTTGTTCTACGGCATGTCACGCTTTTTTCCGTCTCTCAAGGAATTGTATAAGATCATCAACTTGGCGGTCGTGGTCGGATTCGTATGCTACACAGGAGCACTTGCGGTCTTGCTGCTGGAAATCGGGCAACCTTTGCGGGGATGGTTCGGCTACTGGCATGCCAACGTTCACTCCATGCTGACCGAAGTAATTTTCTGCATTTCCTGCTACGCAATTGTGCTGGTTATTGAGATCGTACCGATCGTACTGGAGAACCGTAAACTGGATGCTATCAGGCCTTTGCATGTGTTCGGCCACTCTTTGCATGAAATTATGGCCATTTTTGCCTTGACCGGTACGTTCTTGAGCTTTTTTCATCAAGGCTCGCTCGGTGGGGTCGCCGGCGTGCTGTTCGGCAGACCTTTCGCATATCGGACCGGTTTTTTTATCTGGCCGTGGACCTTTTTCCTGTTCATCCTTTCCGCCATCGCCTCGGGGCCCGCTTTTACCGCTCTCATCTGCAGGGCCATTGAAAAAGTAAGTAGAAAGCAATTGGTGGACCGCAGTGTATACGATCTCATAGCTAAAATTGTGGCCGGATTTTTGACCATTTACATCATTCTCAAAATCATCGACACACTTTACTGGGCCTTGGATCTTGCTCCCGGATTCGGCTTCAAGCTGACCGATTTCTATCATCCACCTTACGGCATGTGGCTGCTGATCACCGAAATTTTGATCTGCGGTGTGATTCCCGTCATAATCCTCCTAATTCCCCAGGCCAGACAGCGCAACGGACTGCTCTTCACGGCTTTTGCCCTCGATTGTATCGGCGTCCTGATCAATCGGTTCGTCATGACCATCCAGGCGCTGGCAGCTCCGGTTATGCCTTTCGACAGCTGGCAGGTGTACATTCCAACCATGTACGAGGTTGCCCCTGGCATTGCCATGCTCGCCTACTGCGCACTGATCATTTGTCTCGCGTACCGTTACACGCCGCTGTTCCCGAGAGAAAAGGAATTGAACCCTATCCATTAAGCAGAAGGGAGCTCGTGCGGTAACTCTGTTATCCAGCTAATGACACCATGTTTTTCTCTTGTTAAGACAAACGCCTTATCGGGGCATCTTCTTCCTTGCTCCATAGGGCGTTGCTCGTTTGTGATGCAGACAACAA
>JAVEVM010000385.1:0-4662 GCA_034005055.1 Desulforhabdus sp.
CAAGCAATTGCCGGCGGCCCTGACCGGTCTCGGCAGAAAAGAGAATGACTTCCCCCACCGGCGCCTCCAAACTTTGAGCCGCCTGCTTCAGGCTGGCGGCTTGTTCGCCGCGCGACAGCTTATCCGCTTTTGTAAGAACCGCAATAGAGGGGAGTCGATTGACCCGCAGCCAGTTCCACAGCTGCAGGTCGTCAGGGGTTGGCGGCCGCCGGACATCCATGATCTGGACCACACCGCGCAAGAACTTCCGCCCCCCAAGATAGGTCTCAACCATGGGGCCCCACTTCGCCTTCACGCTTTCCGGCACCTTGGCGAAGCCGTAGCCGGGAAGATCTACAAAATAGAACCACTCATTGATTTTAAAAAAATTGATGGTCTGAGTCCGTCCCGGAGTGCGGCTGGTCCGCACTAGCTTCTTCCGCCTAACCAGGCAGTTGATCAGAGAAGACTTACCGACGTTGGACCTCCCCGCAAAGGCCACTTCCGGCAATTCGTCCCGGGGGTACTGGTCCCTTTTGACAGCTGATGTTATATATTCAGCCGATTTGATGGTAAAATCAGAATCCATGGCTTTTCAACAACAGGAGTTGAGGTACTGTTCTATCCGGCGCAATCCTTCCGCAATATTCTCTAAAGAATTTGCATAACTAAAGCGTACGTAACCTTCCCCGTTGGCTCCGAAGTCGACTCCGGGCGTGATGCCCACTTTAGCTTTCTCCAAAATCTCGAAAGCAAACGCATAGGCATCTTTGGTAAAGCGGCGAGCGTTGGCAAAGACATAAAAAGCTCCGGTCGGTTCGACGGTGACACCGAATCCAATCTCCCGCAACCGCCGCAGCATGAATTGGCGGCGTTTGTCAAAGGTCGCCCGCATCCGCTCGACATCAAGTTTAACACTGGGTTCGGTGAGAGCTGCGTAGCCACCGGCCTGGGCAACCGAGTTAGCGGAGATGAAGAAGTTTTGCAGCATTTTTTGGATTGGACGGATCAGATCTCTGGGCACAATCAGATAGCCAAGTCTCCAGCCGGTCATGGCATATAATTTTGAAAAGCCATTGAAGACAATGCACTTATCGGTAAATTCCAGTATTGAATGTGCTCTGTGCGCATACACCAGGCCGTGGTAGATTTCATCACTAAAGACCCATTTGCCCAGATCGGCAATTTCTCTCATTCTTTGCGGCTCCAGCAGGTTGCCGGTGGGGTTGGCGGGCGAGTTGATCAAAATGGCTTTGGTATTCGAAGTCAAGGCCGCTCTGATTGCTTCGGGCCGATATTGAAACCCGTCTTCTTCGTAAACCGGAATCATCTTGGGAATTCCCTCAAGAAAGGTTACGAAGTTGGGATAGCAGGCATAGTGCGGATTGGACAGAACCACCTCGTCACCACACTCCAGCAGCGTGCTCATGGCGATAAGAAAAGCGGGAGAAGTACCCGAGGTGATCAGCACCTGGTCCGGCTCCAAATGCTTGATCCCATATGTCTCGGTATAACGGCTGCAAACAGCTTCCCGCAATTTGGCGGTCCCCAGACTGTGCGTATAGCGGGTTTCACCCCTCTGCAGAGCGTCTATGGCTGCTTTCTTGATTGCCTCGGGTGTCTCGAAGTCGGGCTCGCCTATCTCCAGGTGAATCACGGATTCACCCGCTCGCTCCATTTCCTGAGCTTTTTCCAGAACATCCATTACAATGAAGGGCTTAATCTGCTGAACTCTGCGGCAAATCAATCGAATCTCCTTTAACGAGGGCTTTTCTTCTTAAACATGATCCCTGCTACCGCGGGCCGTCGCCGGCGGCCAACATCTGCAAATACCTGTGTGCCTCGACCGCAAAATCCGAATCGGGACTCAGCCTGACCACCTGTGCAAAAGCATCTCGCGCATCGGCGGACTCACCCGATTGATAACGCAAAATGCCGATATGCAGTAAGGCTTCAATCAGATTCGGATTGTACTGCAGAGCCTTTTCATAGCTTAGCATTGCTTCGGCATGGTCTCCCAGCTGTTCTTCAATGATTCCGATCCGCAAATAAGCCGGCGCATTGGCGGCTCGAGCTCTAACAGCCTGCTGGTAGTTTTGCAGAGCCGCCTGCGGGTCACCCCGCTTCTCGTTTAGCCGGCCGAGATTGTACCACGCATTATGGGGAGTCTGGTAGAAGGGGTTGGCCAGAGCCTTTTTGAAGGCAGCTTCAGCTTTATCGAATTGATTCTGCTCGGCATACATTACCCCCAATGCATTCGACGCTTCCGCATAATCCGGGTTCAATGCCAGTGCTTTCTCGAAGCGCGCAAGCGATTCTCCGGGTAAACCGCGAGCCCCGTAAGCCAGACCGAAATCGTACTGAATCGTTGGATCTTTGGGCTTCATCTTTTCGGCCATGGTGAGGTACTGCAGGGCCAAACCCGTATCTCCCGCAGCCAGATAGCTTTCCGCCATTCTCTGCAATTGCTCGAAACCGAATTTGGGCTTCTCTCCATTTCTTCCCGTGGTGGCACAGGCAGCAGCCAGAATGAGGCATCCAGCCCATAGAATGACGGTGCGGACCATCGAGTGCATCAGATCACCTTATTGAGGGAATATTCGATAATACCTTCCGCACCACGCTTTAATAGCTTTGGGATCAGCTCTCTCACTATACTCTTTGCCACCACCGTTTCCACCGACAGCCAGTCGCTCTGGTAAAGGTGGGCGATAGTTGGAGCATTCAAGCTCGGCAACAGTTTAATGACCCCTCTCAGGTTCGGCTCAGATACATTCATTTTGAGGCCTACCAGATCTTCGGCTCGAAGAGCCCCTTGCAGCAGTAAGGAAATCTGCTCGATTTTTTCTCTTTTCCAGGCATCTGCCCAGGCCTCTTTATTGGCTATAAGCTGAGTGTTCGATTGCATCAGCTCTTTCACAATGCGCAGCCCGTTGGCCCGCATAGTGGCTCCTGTTTCGGTCACCTCCACGATGGCGTCACATAGACCGGAGATCACCTTGGCTTCGGTAGCACCCCAGGAAAATTCGACCTTCACATCAATTCCCGCGGCTCCAAAATAGCGCTTGGTAAAGTTGACCAGTTCAGTCGAAATCTTCTTGCCTGCCAGATCCTCCAATTCATGAACCGGGGAATCGAACGGCACTGCCAGTACCCAGCGCGCCGGGCGCTGACTGACCTTGGAATAGATAAGATCGGCAACCACCAGCACATCTGAATCGTTTTCCATGATCCAGTCCTTGCCGGTCAATCCGACATCAAAAGTTCCATTGGCGACATAACGCGACATTTCCTGAGCACGGCATATAGCGCAATTTATTTCAGGATCATTGATTTCCGGAAAATAGTTCCGGTCCGAAAGAGATACCCGCCAGCCCGACTGGCGAAACAATCTGATGGTAGACTCCTGCAGGCTTCCCTTGGGAATGCCCAATGTCAGCTGATTCACTTCTTGTAAACCTCCTTTGGATCGAACACTCGCTCTCCCACTATTTCTGCTTTTCCATTTTTGTAACGCTGATAAAAGCAGCTCTCATAACCGGTATGGCAGGCTGCCCCACCGAGCTGCTCCACTTTCAACAGAATGGTGTCCAGGTCGCAATCCAGATAGATCTCCCTGACCATTTGCATATGCCCGGATTCTTCTCCCTTAAGCCATAGCTTCTGTCGAGAACGGCTCCAATAATGAGCCTTCCCGGTGCTGAGAGTCCTTTCCCAAGCCTGTTCGTTCATATAAGCCAGCATCAAGACCTTATCACTTTCCGCATCTTGCACTATGGCCGGAAGCAAGCCGTTGTGCTTACTAAAATCAGGTTTCACTGTCAACCTCTCCTATCGCTGGAATTCTGTTTGGCTTCATCGTCACAACCTATACCAATATCCTATCAATCTGTCATCTCATTGTTCGGAGATTTTATCTTCAGTATACCACTCAAGCGTCAAGTCTTTGGCGCACCAGGAATCAACGCTGCCTTTGTCCTCCGCCCCGGTTCGAAATGAGAGCCGGCGAACAAGTCCCCGATCGATTCGCGTCAGAGAGGATAAAAATAGGTGGCAAAGAATTTGCTTACGTCTTTGGATGCAAGGCAATGAAGCTAGTCTGAAATGCATTTGAATTTCTGTGAAGGGCTGCATAACAGCTAAGCACCCTCGCAGATGGTATTCGGCGAAAGTTACATTACTCAAAACCAGTTGCAGGGATAATGAGTGGCTCAATGAAATCGACAGATATCGCTCGCTTAGAAGCTTCCAGCCATTTGGTTAGCCAGCAGCCCGAACCATCTGAAAAAGCGACGGGAAATTTCAAATCGATGCTTGACAGCATCAACTCCTTAACTGTCGGTAATCCTTCAGAGTCTTTGAAACCGACCGCGACAGTGTCCAATTCTATTCCCGCTCCGACCCAAGCTTCCCCAACCGTCAATAAGGAAAAAGCGGTCGATGCCTATCGCAACGACCGGTTCTTGCCGCTGACGGACAGACGCAAGATCCCGCAGCAGGGATTCGACGGACGATCCCAGAGCTCCCCGCCCAGAAACAACCCCTACCGGCTGGCAGACAAATCTGAAATCATTGAAGCCACTGGCGGTAACTATGCAAAAACGGACTCAGCCAATCTCTCCACGCCTTTTAACAAGTTAAAGAATTGGCTTCACAAATTGTTTTTCGGCGATCGGCCCAACG
>JAVEVM010000386.1:0-4662 GCA_034005055.1 Desulforhabdus sp.
GGCAAGAGCTCTGTTCGTTAAGACATATACTCCAAAAAAAGGAGCGTAAACACCTTCTCCGCGACTGGATACCTGGTCGAGCAACACGCCTATCATTTCATTGGCCCGCAAAGATCCAAAAATAGCTTTGCTGGCTCTCTTTTTGTCGATTACCCGATTACCTGATTGTTCGCGAAGCTTGGTCAGCATCCTGTTTAAGGTGACTGAATTCAATGGGCGGGCAACCACATTCAAGCGATTCCTGAGATAAAAAGGAGTGACGTAAGCAAGCCACTCCCAATTGCCAAAATGGGCCGTAAGCAAATACAGCCCCTTGCCTTTGCCTAAGGATTCCAGCAAAAATTCGAGTCCGTTGACTGTGATAAAGTCCTTGCAGTTTTCGGGGCTTATTCGTGAGATGCCCAGCGTTTCAAAAAAGACCGTGGTGAGGTGGACAAAGTTGGCCCGAGCAAGCTCCTCTACTTTCTTGTCTGAATCATAGACCAAAGCGAGTCGGATGTTGGCCTTTGCAACTTCTCGATGCCTGCGATCGATGGCATACCATAAGAGTCCACCCAATCTTGCCGCCCGGCAAATAAAATGGGGAGGCAAAGCTCCCCACAAGCCCAAAAACAATTCCATCAGACGATCGATGGAATCCGTTTTATTCATTGTCCTTCGACTACTGCACTTTTGCGGTTTTAGAGCTGGCCACGTTCAAGTCATAGCTGAAAACTGTACTCTTCGACTCCCACAGCTTCAGAAAATCCTTAGCCAGCACGAGTGAGGCAACAAGCTCCGGAGTGCCGTCTCCGGCCAAGTCGCCCTCTCGAATGGAAGTCACCATTCCTCCAAGCTCTCTGGTTTTCCAGTTTTCGACAAGACCCAGTTGATCCCAGGAGAGCGAGACAATTTCGCCGCTTTCATAATACTTGAGGCCGGCTGGTAAGAATGAGCCATAGGAGGGACTGCGGTTCACCACAACCTCGAGGATGCCGTCTTTGTTGAGGTCCATTATAAGAATTGGGGACGGGAGGTAAAAATAGTCAACCTGGTTAAAGCTCAAATCAACGACTTTGCCGGTGAATCCGTTGCTGGTGGCGGCAAAGCGCTGCCTACCCTTCCACAGCTGGCTGCCGGTCGAGTCCAGAACCAACAATGTGTTGTCCTGAGTGATCACAATAAATTCGTCGGCCTTGTCGTTGTTGATATCCCCTACGGCAAAATTAAACACGTTACAGCGCGCGGGAATATTAGCAGAGCCCACGGAAGCTAGTCTGCCGCCTTTCAGCTGCATTTCGTAAACATTGGGATCAAGCGTGGTCTCGGTGGCCGTTGTTTGTCCCAGCAGCACCTTTCCACGCTTGGGAAAATTAACCGCATTCAACAGATAAACCTCATCCTTGAAGAGGACCTGAAGCTTATTGGCATTCATGGTCAAGCCGAATGACATGGGCACCCATATCTCATCACGCCCATATGACACCCGGCTGCTGGTATTGCCCTTGGGGTCGTTTCTGCGCAACAATTTGGTGACGTAGATTTCATCCTTGCCGTCTCTATCGGTGTCGGCAAGCGAAACCCAAATGAATCGATCCATGTTGGTCGCGTTGAAGGTCGCTATGGCACGCAGCGCCTGGCCTTCTTTGCGGTGAACCGCTATTTTACCGTAGGTTGCCGTAACAATCTCCAGACGACCGTCTCCGGTTACATCGCCGATATCCATTCCGACAATGCCTTCAGGAAAAGTCTGGCTCCGCCATAATCCGGACTTGCGAAGGGTATCGTCCGGATTGACTTCAATGAAATTGGGATTCAGATAGGAAATCCTGTCGCTTTTTATCATGCTGTCAGGTATGAGCAACTCGGGATTGCGTGTCGAGGCGGCTTCACTGTCAACGGGAGCCTGAGCGTATTCTGTAGGCCTGGAGAATACCTTTTGGTTGATTTGTTGAGCGAACTGGTTGACTTGCGAAATGACGCCGTCGAGATTGGTTTGGGCGTACAGGTTTACGGGCTCGGAGCTTTGCTCCACAGCCGTCATCTTGGCATCAATGCTTATGGCCTGTCCCACGGCTGTAACGCTACCGAATAACACATAATCGGCCCCAAGCGATTTCCCGATCCTGATCGCATCGGGCAAGGCAAGATCCCCTTTATTCTCCTTTAAAGACTGCTGAGTGGCTGCCTTGTCGATGATTTGGACTTTGCCCTGCCAGGCAAGACTGGATGCGAGCATATCTCGGATGCCATCCTGTAAGTAATTAAGATCACTAGGGGTATGCATGCTGAAAGGAAGCAATGCAATCTTGGCCGGCGTTTCTGCGTAGCTACATATCGGTGATAGAAGATAAAGGAACGTGAAAAATATCAATAGAGTACATTTTCGAGATCGTTTTTTGTCCATTAGCGATACTCCCATTAAGATTCTCGCTTCCAGGCGCAAAGAAGCTTTTTATGCAATTACAGGTTGATTCCACTAGACGTTTCTAGCATACTAGATTTGCACGTGGATGGAAATGATAAATTTCGTCTCGCAATTGGTGGGATGATGGAGTTCGGAAATGGGCACATGTAAAAAAAGGAGAAACCTTTTAGTTTTGGCTTGACACCAGTTTTGCTTTTGTTGTATGTGGCTTCTAAAGATGCGTATAGGGGCAAGTAGTCTGCTTATTAGCTTGTGCTTATTAGTGGTCAAGATGAAAGGAGGTGGGCGAGGCGTCAATACTACGGGATGATTTGGGGCTAATTAAAGGTATTGTGATGCTAAGCAAATTGGTTAGCTTTTGAGGAGGAAAGAGATGAAAAAGATTCTTGTAACCATGGTAGTGTTGCTGGCAGCGATTACCATCGCGCTGCCGGCTTCCGCATTTGAAGTCAAGTACGGCGGGTTGTTCCGTGTCCGCCTCCAAGCCAACGACAGTGTTACCGCTTCAATCGACAACGATAATCAAAACTTCATCGATCAACGTCTCAGAATGTTCTTCGAATTCATCGCCAGTGAAAACCTCAAGGTCGTGACCGGCTTTGAAGTTGACACCCTGTGGGGTGGTGAAGGCAGCAAAATCCGCTTCGGCCATCGCGACACCATCAATGTTGAGGTGAAGCACGCCTATGTCGATTTTATGATTCCGTGCACCCCGGTACGCTCCAAAGTGGGTCTGCAACCCCTCGCTTTCATGCAAGGCTGGATCATCGACGAAGATTTCACGGCGGCCAACCTGAGCGCTACGTTTGATCCGGTAACAGTGACCGCCGGTTACGTTTCGGAAGTAAACGCTAATTCAGCAACGGGTGAAGGTGTAGACGAATGGGGACAGAGGGTGGATGACTGGTACCTGGCAGTTAACTACGCCCAGGGTCCTTTCACTGCAGGTATTGTCGGCTTCTACCAGTACGGCCATGATGCTGGCCCCGTCAACGCCTTTGTCAGTGACGCGCCGTGGGGTACGGGCGATAACCTGTTCGACCTCGGTGTAAACCTCGGCTACAAGATGGATTGGGCTAACTTCTTCGTTAACTACGTGCAGAACTTGGGAAGCTACGACGACGTTCTGACCACTGAAAGTGTTGACTACAGAGGCTTCATGGTTGAAGCCGGCGCCAACTTCTTCTATGGACCGTTCACCTTCAACTTGGGCGGTTTTATCACCTCGGGTGACGACGACCCGTTTGACGATTCCAATGACTTTTTTGTATACCCGATTGGCCGATCCCATTACTGGTCGGAAATTATGGGTCTTGGAACTCTGGAAAACACCACCGGTTATCCCGGCCAGGGTGACCAGCCGAGCCCGGCCAACACCGGCGGTTATTCAGCCGGCGACCATCCGACCAATATTTGGACGGTTACTGCAGGTGCCGCATGGCAGATTCTTGAGCCCACCAAAGTGTCCTTCAACTACTACTACCTTGGGACCCACAAGTCTGTTCTTGCAGATGAGTTCGGTGACACCAGCAGCAGTCTTGGTCATGAATTCGACCTCTACCTCGACCAAAAGGTTGTTGATGGCTTGATGCTTCGCCTTGTAGGCGCTTACATGATTGCCGAAGACGGCTACAGCATCTACTCCGATGACCCGAACCCCTGGGAGCTCGGTGCTCGCCTGCAATGGTCTTTCTAGGCAAGAGAGCGCTTAGCAATAGCTAACTGCTTTTAGTCTGAAGTAAAGCCCGGCTGGTATTAGCCGGGCTTTTTTTGTTAAGTTTCTGCGATGGTCTTTTCCGAAGCCTGCAGTTCGCCGAGTCATTCCAGCATGGCGAGAAGGACGTTCTCAAGTTCGATAACTCCCGACGTTTGGAGCTTCAGGACGCCTTTGTTTGGATATCCTCTGGCTATTATACTATTGCCAAGTAAAAAATGGTAAAATATATGTTGATTAGGATGTATGTGCGGCTGGAGGCATGTTTTGTATTTGCGACGTGTTAGGCAACGAGATGGTTACCGATATCTTCTAAGAGACTCCCATTGGGAGAACGGATCTTGGAAGTGTCGCAATTTGTTCGATTTGGGGGAGTCTCCCGAAGGGTTTATTCACTATCCGGGAGGGAATGTTTTCTACTTCAGCTCTGAAATTGAAGATGCCCTGTTCTACCAAGGCGTCAAGTATTCCGAGGAAGATCTAGAGGATGCATTTCTGCCTTTCATAAAGCCGCACATTCTAAGGGTCATTGGCGGATTTC
>JAVEVM010000387.1:0-4654 GCA_034005055.1 Desulforhabdus sp.
GCTCTGGCTGCGGCTGTCATTCCTGTGCCCGTGCTAAAGCCGGAACGCAGGCGACGCTTCTTTTGCTCTGTTACTGAAGATCTAAACATCTCTCGAACGATTTCGCTTGGGGCTTTGTTGCTCCACCACCCGGAAAAGCTCCCTGATTACGCAGAAAAGTTGGCCGAAGTCGGATGGAATTCTTTACGATTACTGATAGGCGTTTTTCCTGCTCTCGTCTGATTCAATGCTTTTCAAGCTTTCAAGTAGTGCGAGTCGCTGTGCGAGTCGTCGCAATTCCCGTTCGTGTCTTGACCGCTCAAGGTCCATGGTAAGCATCTTGATCAGAACCAGTCCGAGGCAGAGTATAACCAATAAAATAGGAGGATAATGCACGCCGAACGGCGATCCCACCATATCGACGAGTCCGGGGAAAAACCCCAGTACCAGAACTCCAACCGCTATGCAAAGCCACCAGATCGCGTATCTGGTATGGAGATAGTCTCGTCTGACCAGCGTGAGAATCCCTCCGGCAATCAGCAGCCCTAGAATTGAGGACAACCATTTGTAGGAAATTATCACTTTTCACCCAGTTGTTGCTTAGTAAACATCGATTTGTCTCTCATGAGTTCAGCCGGATTCAGCGCCTCAACGTTTTGCCAGGCATAGAATGCAGCTGACAAGCATATATTTGAAAACCACCCACCATGAACTGAATATGCGGGATGTCCCTGATTCTCTCTGACACATTTCAACCGGCCTCTCTACCACGCGCAGGCCAGCTCTGCGCAAAAGAATCAGGACTCCCATGTCCTGATAGTCCAAAAGAGTTGCCCGCCTGGAAGCCAACAGCGTCATCGCAGTTCTGTTATAAGCGCGAAAACCGGATGTCAAATCTTCCAGGCTGATCCCCGATATTTGTCGAAAGATCATCCAGGCAACATGTCTCGCTCTACTGCCCCTTTGGATGCACGCACCGATTGCCATATCGGCTTGTTCGGACTCGACGGCCGCTACCAAATCGTGAATGGCCGACGGTGGATGCTGCCCATCGGCATCCATGGTGACGGCGATCAGATATCCCTCCCTAAGAGCATAGCGAAGCCCTGTTTGAATGGCTCCCCAAGCACCCAGATGCACGGTCAAGGGCAGTACGGTGGCGCCGGCGGAGCTCGCCGCCTGGACGGTCGAATCTTCGCTCACATCATCGATCACGACCACTTCACACTGAAGCTCAGCGTGAATCTTTTGGACCACATCCCCGACCGTAGATTCTTCGTTTTTTGCGGGAATGATCACAATAATCGACGATTTCGTTTCCATTGCGGTGCTCAGCGCTCAAATGCATCAGCGGACGGTATCTTTTGTTGTTCAAATATGCCATCATTCTAATCTCTTATACAATGGCTGCAGACATTGGCACCATTAACCCCTTTTACAGAATCAATCAACCAAATTAATAGCATCAGCTCTCGGCGTGAAACGGCTATGTATGAATAAGAAATTGAGATCTTCCAAAAGACGATCTCCCAATTGGCGCCTCCGTTGAAAGTGCTTAACATGTTAAGCATCTGAAAGGGGGTGATTGAACATGGGACAGCAAGCGGCTGAGAACCTGAAAGAAAAGATGGTAAACGGAGTAAACGTCGGTCAGTTGTTCAATACTATCGATGCGATCAAGGAGCGGCCGGATATTGCGAAGTTCAAGTTCCAAGCCACTAACAAGTGGATCAATGGCGGTCATAATCACACTACTATCAAGGATTTCTATGGAGCGCTGGAAACTCATCTTCATATGGAACCCTTTGAGTTGGACGCAGATGAACCTCAGATCCTGCTGGGCGAAGACACAGGACCTAATCCGGTCGAATATCTACTGACAGGATTGATAGGCTGCCTCACTTCCGCACTGGTCTATCACGCGGCAGCCAAGGGAATCGAGATATCGGGAATAGAATCGAGGCTGGAAGGCGACATCGACCTGCGTGGCTTCCTGGGACTCTCAAAAGATGTAAAAGTGGGCTATGAGAACATTCGAGTGTTCTTTAAGATTGACGCAGCGGCCTCCGAGGCGGACAAGCAGGAGCTGATCCGGATGGCTCAAAAGTACTCGCCGGTATTTAATACCGTTTCCAATGCCACACCGGTATCTGTCCAGCTGGAAAATTGACGGACACTATGGAAAAGCTATCACCTCCGGACGGCGAAGAGGGCCGGCCCGGAGGTTTCTCTTTGGGTTGCAGGCACCCCTTGTGGGAGGGGTCATTGGTCTTCTGCTGCGGAAAGAAATGAATCCCGCGCCTGCGAAGCAAAAGCTGCCCAAAACGCTTCTCATCTCGTTTCCCTATTTACTCTTCCACAAATAGGCGCTAGAAAAAATTGATTTCCGCAATCCGCACCGGATAAGAATCCTAGTCCCTTATCTGTGGAGTGAATATGAGCAGCATGTTTTCCGATCGCATTGCCGATGTCCCAAGATCTTTCATCCGTGAAATCTTAAAGGTGGCGATCGATCCTTCGGTCATTTCATTTGCGGGCGGCCTTCCCAACCGAGAGCTCTTCCCGGTTGCCGAAGTCCAGGCTGCAACCAACAAAGTTTTCGAATCATCAGGGAAAGATGCTCTCCAGTATGCCAACTCCGAAGGTTATGCGCCATTAAGGGCGTACATCTCAGACAGATATCGAAAGAAACGAAATCTTCAGGTTCCTGTCGCGAACATTCTCATTACCAGCGGTTCGCAGCAGGGATTGGATTTGCTCGGTAAAATCTTCCTGAACGAAGGCGACGGAGTGGCCATCGAAGAGCCCGGCTACTTGGGTGCCATTCAGGCTTTCTCACTCTATCAGGCGGCGTTTCACCCGATACCCTTGAGCGAAAAGGGAATCGATTTGGAGAGCCTTCATAGAGTAATGACGCTCGAGGCCCCCAAACTGCTCTATACGGTTCCCAATTTTCAAAACCCGTCGGGCATCACGTGGCCCGAGGAGAACAGGCAAGCGGCAGCTGATATCATAAAAGATATTGATACCCTGCTCATAGAAGATGATCCATATGGCGAACTACGATTCGAAGGCAGCCACAGGAGTTCCTTTTACAGCATGTTGCCTGAAAAAACCATCCTGCTCGGATCGTTCTCAAAAATCATCGCGCCGGGACTTCGTTTAGGCTGGATAGCCGCCCCTGATCAGATCATGGACAAGCTGATCGTAGCCAAACAGGCCTCTGACCTGCACAGCAATCATCTTGCGCAGAGGATAATCTATCAGTACCTGGAAGATAACGACTTGGAAAAACATATAGAACGGATCGCAACCGTATACAATCGCCAGCGTCTTGCGATGTTCAGCTCGATCAAGGAGTATCTTCCGCCGGAGGTTACACACACGACCCCCGAAGGCGGCATGTTTCTCTGGCTCACGCTGCCAAAAGGGATATCCTCAATGCGGCTCTTCGATCGTGCCATCGCGGCCAATGTCGCTTTTGTGCCCGGCAATCCCTTCTATGTGAATGGGCGCGATACTGAAACACTGAGACTCAACTTCTCTTGTGTCGAAGAAGCCACCATAGCGGAAGGGATAAGACGATTGGGCAAATCCGTCAAGGTTCTTATCGGTTGAAATCTAGGACTGCTCTCCCGGAGAAATGAGTAATGGCTTACCTACTGAGGATCTTTTGTTTTGTGCTTCTCTGGATTTTCTCACTGGCTGGCATTTCCACGGCGCTGACGCCCGCAGAGCGTTTCACGCGCTCAGTGGATGCCTATGGCGATGGCAAGAAAGATCTTGCAAAGCTCCATCCGCAAGAATTCAATCAACTCCATCAGAAGGTAAAAAAGCACCTCTCCCGTGGGAAATTGAGAAGAATACTCTCCAAGCGCGCTGCCTCAGAGCTGGATGACTTTCATATGGAAAGAATCCTCTTTATCGCATCGCCTAAATCGGTTTCGATCCAGCGGCAACAACACATCGACTGGGTTCCGAAACTGGTAAACGATGAAACAATTTCAAAAGGAGTTTTGTTCTTTCAACGATATTCCGCATCATTCAAGTTGACTTACGAAAAGACTGGAGTCAAGCCTCAGGATATCCTGGCGATTCTGAATTGGGAATCAAAGCTTGGCGAGCAAAGAGGGCAATACAACGTGCTGAAGATATTCGTAGGTCAGGCTTTTTACCTGGATGAAGTCGAGACAGATCTCTATCGGAGCGGAGCTTATGATCAAGAGGGCGTCATGCCCAGGCAGGAAGCGCTACAGCGTATTCAGCGGCTTAAGAAACGTGCCCTGAATAACCTTGCAGAATTGCTTATCCAGGCGGAGCAGCAGGGATTCGATCCATTTAAGGTGAAAGGTTCATGGGCAGGAGCGATCGGTATTCCCCAGTTCATGCCGGCATCCATGGTTTATGCCGTCGATGGCAACGGCGACGGCATCATTGACCTGAACACGGTTGAAGATTCTATCCTATCCGTGGCAAACTACTTGAAAAAAAACGGATACCACAGCAAAGGCGCCAGATACGCATTCAAGAGATACAATTCCGAAGAGATGTACATGCGTGGAGTAGCCCTTTACAGCCAGGAAGCTCAGAAGCGCGGTGTTGGTCCTGCTCCGGGCTGGGTTTATGGAAAAAGGAAATAAAACAAATGAAAGCTGCTTCAGATTCTGCTTGACAG
>JAVEVM010000388.1:0-4651 GCA_034005055.1 Desulforhabdus sp.
CTACGAGCACCATCTCCGGCGGCCTCACCAGGACAGTCGCAGGGGGTGAGACTGTCACAATAGATGGAGGCGTTAAGAGGAAGGTGACAGGAGGGGAAACTGACGCGATAGATGGTGGACTTAAAAGGACGGTCACCGGTTCGATCAGTCACAGTGCAACGTCCAAAATCGATATTCATGCAACTGGACCGGGTACTTACACTTCCGATGCATCGCTCAAGCTGGCTGTTGCTGGCTCTGCCGTCGAAATCAAACCCGATAGCATCACCATCAGCGCTGCCGGCTCGACCATCAAGCTCGATGCCTCCGGCATATCCCTGAACGGAGCGAAGATTTCACTGAATGGCTGATGAAGAGTGAGTGCAAATGAAAGAGAAATGCTCCGGTGAACGATGGAAGGCCAAACGCTATGGCTCTTAACCCGGTTGAGCGAAGGCTTCTAGAGTTATGCGACGAGTGGGCGGCCTTCCGTGCAGACAGCACAAAGCGTCTACTGATATGGCGGGCTCCGGACAACGCCATGAGGTTGCTACAGTGCTTCTTCGAGACACAGAAATATGAAACGGATTACTCGACAAATGATCTCTTCATTGTCTTCGATGCCCCTTTTGTGCACTCGATCCAATATTCTCGGGAGCTGAAGGAGGCCCTGGTGGGTCAGTATGAGGCAAGCCGAGAGCAATTGAGAGAGGAGGCCATCGCATCCGATTGGAACTTCGCCGCCCATGCCTTGCCGGACTCTGCCACCGGTTTTGTGCGCAGTTTGTGCTCATTTGGAGCCACACATCACGGACACATCGGTCACCTCGCTGCTGTCCTTATGCCGCAAAGTGTGTCCGATGGGAGGGCTTTCGCTGCATGGCTCAGTCGGGCCCTGACCGCAGGAGTCCCCGAGCGCTTGCGATTTATCGTCGTGGACTCTATCGAGACGCCTCGGCTCAGTGACCTTGGCGATTCTGTTCGTCATTTCAGTCAGGTGCAGACACTAAAGGTCGATGCCGTGACCATCGCCCAGGAAACGTTTGCACAGGAAGGAGGTGTAGGCCCTGCAGCTGTCTTTCGCAACTATCTGATGGATGTGGTGACACTGATCGAAAAGGGCTCAGCGGAGCAGGTGAAGGCCAAAGCTGCCGATGCTTTTGCCTTCGCTCGAAAGCAACAATGGACTGACCAGGAAGTCGTCCTCGCGGTTTTGATGGCAGGCGCATGGCTCAAGGAGAAGCAATTCCATGAAGCTGCGAGGACCTATCAGGATGCTCGGCAGGGAGCCCTCCAAACCATTGCCTCCGGACATCCGGCGGGGCAGCAGCTCGTGCTGCAGACCTGGTTTGGTGAAGCGGGCGTGCATCTGGCTGCCGGGGATGTGGAACGTGCAGCACGATGTTATGACGAGGCCGCTTCCATAGCCAAAGGCATTCCGCATCCAATCTTGGCCATTGAAGCATTGCGGATGGGAGCCTTTTGCCGCGCGCGGATGGGGAATCGGCAGGACGCCATCGAGAAATTACAAAGCGCCTTGCTGCTCGGGCGGCGACTCAAACCCGAGGCACGAGTGATGACCACACTGCCCATCGCAGCGATCGACCTATTGCGTGTTATCGAACCCGAGCGCGTGGAACGGATCGAACAAGTCAAGCGCCGGTTTCAGGATCGGATCGTACAATCAAGAATGGCTGTTGAGCAACGTGCAGCTGCACTGGAGGCGGGTGGCGATGTGGAGCAACTTCGTGCCGAGGAAAAGAGGCTGGCGGTTGCGACAGCACGGGGAGAAAAACAAGCCGTCGCAGAACTTGATATGGTGGTGGCTCAAAGTGGCGAAAAATTTCGGCGAGCGTTCGCAGAGGGACGAGAACTGCTTGGTGCGCCATGGCCTATATTCTGTGAAGTGGCTTTACCACAGTCGCAACTGATACAGGCTGCCGGAAAATAACTTCCCAGGGAGGTAATGGCTCATGATGCCGGCCGCAAAACATGGTGATCCGCAATTGGGTGTCGATATTCACCTGTGCGCGGTACCGCCTTCTCCCTCTCCGGTTCCTCTGCCCACTCCCCACATGTCGGTAATTTTCGATCCCTTCGACTATATCCCCATTTTGGGGGCAACCGTCACCGTGTGCGGCATGAAGCGGGCCACCGCCGGGACTAACGGGATGGCAGTGCACATCCCACCCGGCTTTCCATTCACGCCCAAGCTGCCCGATAAGGACGACGAGCTGTTCATGGGCAGTGCCACGGTTATAGCCGACGGCGATCCCATGTCGCACATTTCCCACCCTGTTCTGGGCTGCCAGGTTGCGGGCATGATAAGCCCGCCGCGGCTGAAAAAGAAAAATAAGAAGCTCATGCTTCTTCCCACCACCTTCAACCTCGCCATCCCCACCAACGTCTTTGTGGGCGGCCCCCCAACCATTTCCCTGCTGGGGATGGCGTTCAGGGCAGGGTTTTCCGCACTGGGCCGGTTTGCCCGGTCCGGTCTTTTTAGAAGAATCCGACAAAGAGTCTTCAGGAACCTCAGGCCGGGATTTCTGAAGTGTACCATCCTGCGCGCCGAGCCGGTGAATATCCTTAATGGTGAGGTTTCTGTCGAACAGTCGGATTTTGCCCTGCCCGGTCGCATTCCCATCGAATGGGTCCGCACCTACTCCTCTGGATCCCAGCGTCAAGGCTGTTGCGGCTTCGGTTGGGAGACACCCGCCGACACAAGGCTCGAAGTCGAACCGACGAACGGTACTGTCTCTATGATTCACCCCTCCCTCGGCCCGCTCTTCTTCGACCGGTTGCCGGTGGCGCCAGGGGAGGCTGGTGCCGAGCTGGAGTTGATGGATGGTGCGCTGCTCAGTGATCATGGGGATGCATTCTTTGTCCGCACGAAAGAAGATCGCATCTATCACTTTGGAAAAGACCTGTCGCGGGTCAATGAGGATGGCAGGACGGAATATCCCATCACGCGTATCGAAGACCTATGCGGCAATTGGCTGGAATTTGAACGGCGAGCCGGCCGGGTTTTCGCTATCAAGGAATCGGCGGGGCGTCGCATCGAGATCACGGTGGTTCGAAATCGCATTGCCGAGGTCGCTCTCTGCACGCCCGATGCAAAGACTCGGCACCTCTTTGTTCGCTATGAATACGATGCCGCAGGCGATCTCGTCGCCGTTCGGGATGCCCTCAACAATCCCTACACTTTCGCCTACGATGCGCACCGGATCGTGCGCCATACCGATCGCAACGGGCTGTCGTTTTATTACGAATACGAGAAATCTGCCGAAAGTGGTGACTGGCGGGTCGTGCATTCCTGGGGCGACGGTGGACTCTACGATTACCGTTTCGAATACCTCGATCTGCTCAACGAACGGCGCATCACGGATTCTCTGGGGCATGTTTCCATCGTCAAGCTCGATGAGCGCGGTCTGCCCATCTGCGAGATCGATGCGCTGGGAGGGATGACGACCTATGAATACGACGAGGCCGGCCGCACTACCGCCGTCGTCGATCCGGGCCGCCTTCGCACGGAATATGAGTACGATGAGCGCGGTAATTTGCTCAAGCTGACCCAGCCGGACGGCAACTCCACCATCACGGAATTCAGCGATGCGAACAAGGCTGTGCACATAACCGATCCCAACGGTGCGCTATGGGTCCAGGAGTGGGACAAGCGTGGGCTGCTGACGTTGCAAGTTAGCCCGCTTGGTGCTGAGTCAAGGTATGAGTACGATGCTCATGGGCAAATGATCGCGTTTACCAACCCGCGCGGCGCGCGCACCGAACTCGTTTTCGACCCTGTTGGCAATCTTGCGTATCTAAAGAACGCGCTCGGCTATCGCACTCGCTTTGCTTACGATCCGCTTGGCAATGTCACGGCAAAAACCGATCCTCTCGATCAGAAAACCCATTACGCCTATGATTGCAAGAACCGCTTGATGCAGGCCGTGCTTCCGAGTGGCGCTGCCAGCATCTGCGGTTATGACGCCGAAGACAACCTGGTTCGCTACGTGGATGAGAATGGACACGAAACTCGTCTGGAATACTATGGGCTCGGGGAGATCGCCAAGCGGCTTCAACCGGACGGCTATAGCGTTCAATATCACTACGACACAGAAGAGCGACTCATCGGAGTCACGAACCAGCGTGGTGAGATATATCATCTGAACCGTGACGCTCTTGGACGGATTGTTGAAGAGGTGGACTACTGGGGGCAGGCACGTCGGTACACATACGACGCCAGCGGTTACCTTACGTCTTCTACCGATCCGCTGGAGCGCACCGTCCAATACGCCACAGATCCCCTCGGGCGTATCATCAAGAAAATCCTCCCCGACGGATTTGTCGAAAGCTTTGTCTACGATGCGAAGGGCAAATGCGTCCAAACTGAGAACGCTCATGGTACTATTAAACGAAAATTCGATGCTGAAGGTCGTCTGATCGAAGAAGTGCAAGGAGCCTTCACAATTAGAAATACATATGATGCGAACGGTAACCGCATCACTCGCGAGACGAGCCTTGGCAACGTCGTTGCTTATGGATTTGATGAGTTAGATCTGGTTATCACAATTGTCATCAACCAAGAAGAGCTGATCCACATCAAGCGGGATGTCGCAGGCAGAATCGCCCACGAGACATTCACCTCGCATCTCTCTCGCGACTCCCGCTACAG
>JAVEVM010000389.1:0-4646 GCA_034005055.1 Desulforhabdus sp.
TCTTCATGTTGATTTCCCCAATACCGTTTTGATGTAGTCGGTGGGATCGATGAGTTGTTCGGCGGACCGTTCGGCGAAGTCAAAAAAGGCCTCCGGGAAGAACCCGATCAAGATCGTCAATGAAGCCAGAATTGCCACCGGCACAATATAGAACAGCCAGTTATGAAGCGACGGTGCCGGCAATAAAGCGCCGGCATCCGGCGCCTTCTTCCAGAAAGCCTCCGTCCAGACAATCGCCATCGAATAGAGCGTCAGCAAGCCAACCACAAGTGCCACAGCGACAATCAGATAGTGGCCTCGATCAAGGCCCGCTTTGACCAGTGCCAACTTGCCCCAGAATCCTGAAAGCGGCGGCATGCCCGCAAGAGAGAGAGCCGGAGCTAAAAAGAGAATGGCCAAAAGAGGCCGGTTTTCATAGAGACCGCCCAGTTTTGACAGCTTATATGTTCCCCCGAGCCGGTGAATTATTCCTCCCACCAGGAACAAGCAGGTTTTCACAATGACGTCGTGGACGGTATAGAAGACCAGCCCTGCTATAGCCAACGGGGTAAACATGCCCAGACCCATGATCATGTAGCCGATATGGCTGATCAGGTTGAATGAGAGAATGCGCCTGAAATCGTTTTGAACCAGCGCACCGAGTATGCCGGTCAGCATGGTCAATCCCGCTGCGGCCAGCAGCAGTTGGTGAATCTGTGCCGAATCCTGAGCAGCAAACATCAGGGTGAACACCCGAACGAGAGAGTAAACCCCGACCTTGGTCAGCAGTCCTGCAAATATTGCTGAAACGGGAGCAGGCGGTGTATGATAAGAGGCCGGTAGCCAGAAAAAAAGCGGAAATATCGCCGCCTTTATGCCAAATGCCAGCAAAAAGAGAATGGATACGGTAGTCAACATTTCCTTTCGCTGAACGTCCTTCAGTTGAACCGCCAGATCGGCCATATTCAGCGTCCCGATAAGACCGTAGAGAATTGCGATGGCAGTCAAAAACAAGGCCGACGAAACCAGATTGATGGTCACGTATTTAATGGCCCCTTCCAGCTGAGCTTTCTCGCCGCCCAGTTGCAGCAGGACAAAAGAAGAAATCAGGAGAACTTCAAACCAGACGTAAAGGTTGAAGATGTCGCCCGTCAAAAACGCGCCGCACACCCCCATAAGAAGGAAGTGCATGAGCGAATGGAAACCGAAATTCTCGCGCTCAGCATCGATTGCCGCCAGTGAAAAAATCACCACGGTTAGCCCCGTCAAGCCACTCAGCACCACCATTGACGCACTGAACAGATCGGCCACTAAGGTAATGCCGAATGGCGCCGGCCAATTACCCATTTGGCTTGCCTGAATTCCGTCTAGCCAGACCGAAAGAAACAACGGCAGGGTGCAGCCAAAGAGTGCACAAGCGCCGATTGCGCTAGCGATTCGTTGCAGGTTGCGATTGTTCCAGGCCAGCAGGCAGCTGACCGCCGTCAAAAAAGGAACCAGAATGGGACAAATCAGAACTAAATTCATTTTCGATCCCGGATTAGTCGAAGCTGTCAGTTGCCTGCATCTCATCGAGATCGTCAGTGCCGATCGTCTCATGGGAGCGCCAGATGAGCACGATTGCAAACGCCGATACCCCAAAGCCAATGACTATCGCGGTCAGAATCAGTGCTTCCGGGACCGGGTCGGCAAATTGGCCGATCAGGTGGGTCTTACCATGATCGATGATGGGGGGAGCGCCGCGCACCAGTCTGCCTATGGTAAAAATCAGCAGGTTGGCGGCATGCCCCAGCAATGCCAACCCGATAATCAACTTGACAATACTGCGACGCATCATCAGGTAGATCGCCGCGGCATACAGTCCGCCAATGACAAACGCTAAAACAACCTCCACTTCACTCCTCCGAAAGCGAATAAACAATGGTCAGCACCACTCCGAGGACCACCAGGTAAACACCCAGATCAAAGACTGCGGGCGTTCCAATTTTCCCCAGGACGACCAGTTCGTTTCTACTCCAAAGTCCAGTCATGAAAGGAAGATCGAAAAGTAGTGACAGGCAGCCGCTGGCAACGGCGGTCAGCAATCCAAACCCGATAAACAGCCGAGGATCGACCCGCAGTATCCGTTTTGCGGCTTGTACCCCGTGTGCAATGCAGTATAAGGCAAAGGCGGAGGCAGCGACCAGGCCGCCGATAAATCCGCCGCCCGGCAGATTATGGCCGCGAACCAAAAGGTAAACCGACAGCAGCAGCAATAACGGCAGAAGGTAGCGGGTCGCTGCGGATAGGATCAGCGAGCTCATTGCCCCTCCTCACGGTTATCCTTGTTCGATACAAAGAGCTTAAGGAGGGAAAAGACGCCAATGGCAGCAATCGAAAGAACGGTTATTTCCCCCATGGTATCCAGACCGCGGAAATCGACCAGAATAACATTCACCACATTGAGCCCTTTGGCATCAGGAAAGCTGTGCTCGGCGAAGAAGGGCGCCAATCTGGCTTCTCTGGACAAAGCGGTGACTGTGAGCACCAAAACCGTCATCAAGCCACCGAAGATCAGGGCTGGAACCGCATCTCTGATACGCTCCGATTGTTTTGAGTAGCGCTCGATCTCGGGCAGCCGAAACAGCACCAGCGCTAGCAACACAACACTCAGAGATTCAATGGCAAATTGAGTCATCGCCAGGTCGGGCGCACTGAAAAACAGAAAGAACAAGGCTACTCCATAGCCAACCACACCCAGCGAGACAACCGCAGTGATGAGCTTGGTAGAGCGCACTACCAGCATGGTTGCAGCCAATACCACAGCCGCCAGCACCAGTTCATGCACTCGTGCATCCGACCAGCGGGACAGATCCAAAAAAAGGGGAGTCAACGAGCTGCCGATCAAACCGATAGCCGTTATAACGATGATGAGCAGGTAGAAATGCAGGTGTCCGCTCTGCAAGACTCGGGTCGATACTTGAGCTAAGCGAGAAACTCCGGTCAAGAGCCACTCATACCAGCGTGCCGGCCCCAGCCAAGTCGAATAATCCAGGATTAAACAAGCGGTTCGCAGAGAGCTCCACTTCCAGTAGACGAATAGCCCGGCTGCAAAAGCAAATGCGCTGAAAAGTAGGCCCACGTGAAAGCCGTGCCATAGAGCCAGCTCCGTCTCTACCGCCGGCGGAAATTCGATAGCAGCGACAGCGGGAGCAACCAGCCAATCCTCCACTATGCTGGGCTTTATGCCGACCACGAGCCCCACTCCAGCGAGCACGGCAGGCCCAAGCCAGAGGCTCAGCCCCGGCTGGTGGCGCTGTGCGGCAAAATCCCCCGGCTGTCCGAAAAATGGCCTATATCCAACCAGACAGGCGACCGCAACAAAGGAGATGCTGGTCAGCAGCATTGCACTCACCAACAGTTCTTTGCCAGGCCCGGTAAGCAACGCCTCAAAGACAAGCTCCTTGCCGATAAAGCCGATATGCGGCGGCACGCCGGCGCTCGACATCGCGGCCGCCAGTCCGGCAATGGCAACAATCGGCATTTTCCGGAACAGACCACCCAATCGGCTGACCTCACGAGTACCGGTTGCATGGTCGATCACGCCCGCCACCAAAAAGAGCGCTGCTTTATAGAGCGCGTGAGCCAACAATAACACGACGCATGCCTGAAAGGCAGTTGAGCCGCCGATTCCGAGCAGCATGGTCATCATTCCCAACGCACTGATGGTCGTGTAAGCGAGTATCCGCTTCAGATCGGTATGTACCAGGGCCAGATAAGCACCCGTGGCCATGGTGAGCGCACCAAAGGGTGTAACCAGAGTTTTCCAAATCGCCGTTTCGCCCAGAACAGGACTTAACCTTGCCAGCAGATAAATACCTGCCTTCACCATGGTCGCTGAATGAAGATAGCAGCTCACCGGCGCAGGTGCTTCCATCGCATTCGGAAGCCAAAAATGAAAAGGCACCTGAGCCGATTTCGTGAAAGCACCGGCAACCACCAGCAGCAAGATCGGCAGATACAGAGAGTGTGAACGGATTGCATCCCCCGTCACCATCAGCTCCGAAAGCTTCAGAGACTCGCCGATGGTGCCCATCAAAATCAATCCGGCCAGTAGTGCCAAACCGCCCAGACCGGTCACCAAAAGCGCCTGCAAAGCAGCATTCCTGGCAGCTGCACGGCGATGGTCGAAACCGATCAGAAAATAAGAGCTGAGGCTGGTAAGCTCCCAAAAGACAAACAGGAGTAAAACGTTATCCGCCAGCACCAGCCCCAGCATCGATCCCATAAAAGCGAGCAGATAGCTGAAGAAAATTCCCTGCTCCGGATGTGCGTCTAAGTAACCACCGGAATAGATGATCACCAGTGCACCTATTCCCGAAATCAACAAAGCGAACAGCAGGCTCAGGCCGTCTACCCGAAAGGTGAGATCGATTTCAAGGGAGGGCAGCCACGCATAAGAAAAAGCGACTTTTTCGGCGCTGGCGACTGGTCCGATGAATTGAGCAAGATAGATGAAAATCGCAACCGGCAATAAAGCAAACAGCCACCCGCTCCAACGGCCAGCAAGGCGATGAACAAAAGGGGCGAACAGTGCCACGAGAAATCCCGATAACACAACCAAAAGCATGCTGGACTCCCTGATCGGCCGGCAAAGCTCCTCTTCCATTCCCCTGGTCGGAATACTT
>JAVEVM010000390.1:0-4642 GCA_034005055.1 Desulforhabdus sp.
GATGAGCTTAAGCAGCTCGGCATAGGGCTGCCCGATTTTTTGTTCCCGCATATGGCAGGGCGGGTAGTAGGCCATAGGCGCTGCAATCGGACCGAAACAGGTGTTGAGCGCACCTGCCTGATGCAGCTTTAGCAGATACTCTCCCAGGTCATAGGTGTGGGCCGCTATGTCAAGCCGATCACGAGCGCTGATGGCGGCAAAGTAGCCTTCGTCTTTAAGCAGGTTTTCAATAGGCTTCCTGGTCGCAGAGGATCTGTTCGCCTTCCCGTGGGAGGTTGCGCACGGTGCGCTTGAAGCCTCTTCGATCGTGGTGCCGGGTTGGTCAAGATCATGCGAATTGAGAGCGTCATCGAATAAAACCTGCTTCAACATGTACCCGCAGGTCGGGCAGGAGCACACAATGTCGTAGCCGGCCTGGACCGCTTCAAGCAACCGACCGGCATTGAACTTCACGAATTCGAAGGTGAGGTCGCGGTCGCCCTCGAGCAGGCTCGGCATGCCGCAGCATTTCTGCTCCGGAAAGTAGACTTCGACGTTGTTCCGGCGCAGCACTTCGACGGCGGCTTTGGGCACTTGCGGAAACAAATACTGGCCGGTGCAGCCTGCAAAAAAAGCGACCTTTCTCTCACCCTTTGCCCGCATGACATCGAGTCCCTGCTTTTTGGCCCAGGCCGGAAAGCTTTCAACGGGGAAATCCGGCACTGTTCTTTGCGGGTGTATGCCCGCCAGCATCTTCAAGAGGCCGCCCGTGCGCTCGCTTTGCAACAGCATGTTGGTGAGCCGGGGATAAGCGCCGCACACCCGGGCGACCCGTTCAACATCTTCCAGAAAACGAATGGAGGGCTTGAGCCCGTCGCGGCTGATAAAAGCATGCTTGGCCTTCATGATGTCCGAGCGAATGTTGGGGCAGGGGCACAAACCGCAGAAGCTGCAAAGCTCGATCAAGCTCTTCAGCTCTTCATCTGTTGCCTTGTTGCCATTGTCGGCTTCCCTGTCATAGAGTCTGTACAATTCCGGAAACACCAGACACGAGGTGTCCTCCATGAGGTAGCGGCAGATGTCGCAGTCGGCGCAATCCTCCAGAAATTTTCGCGCCATTTTTTCAGGATTTTTATCGGGCATACTTGATCTCGCTGTACAAAGGCTCATTCAAGTTCAAATCTCGCAGTCTTGGCTTCTGCTATGAATTTCAAGACCTCAAGAGGAAATGAAGATGACATTTTCAACCGATGGCTTCAAGAACGGGAATTCCTTGTAACTTTGCGTCAAAAGTGAGCAGAAGCGCTCGATGGTGAATTGTCGTGGCTGCAATGATCCGGTCGGCCGGATCATGATGACGGAATGCCGGATGTGAAGCAGAAAGAGCTGCAATTTGGGGTGTTATGGGAAGGATGCTCATCCTCCTCGCGGCTATGACGAGCTTCAAAAAGGATAAGGTATCCGTCCCCGGGTCTAGGAGCTTGTCCGAGAACTGTCATTTCGAGCCGAAGGCGAGAAATCTTGTGCTTGCAAGTGGCTGATTTTACAGATTTCTCACTACGCTACGCTCCGTTCGAAATGACAAAAGAGGCATTCTCGGACAAGCTCCTAGCCGCCCTTTATGAATAAGCATGGCGATTTCCCATAAAATAATGTCGCTGCATGACAGCTGCCCTGAACGATCGTTACTCGCTATGATCTGCCGGGCCTTGTCGCTGATTCGTTCAGGCGCCAAAGCGGCGCTGATCAAGATACAGGTATCAAGAACAATCACTATCCGCCTCCCAGCTTTCTTCCACTGGTGATAGGATATCTCCTATGCGGCACTTACTTCTCAGGGCTTCCAGTTTTTTCCGCGCCTCCTGCCGTTCGTCCGGCACCGGGGACAGCTGGGCGATGGCCTTGCCTCAAGATGTCACCAGAATTTCCTCACCCGCCTTGACTCTGCCAAGATAGAGCGGCAGCCGGTTGCGAAGTTCCGTAACACTCACGTCAGCCATGATCTCCTCCCCCATGGACAAAATGGTCGTTATAAACGTACATATGTTAAAGAAAAGCATCAACCCCGTTGGTTACCTTTGAATATCAGTCATCGACCTTGATCATGTCCGTGAATTCCAAGAACCGCAACGGTTCGAGTGGAAGCAAGGACCGTTAATCCAGGTGGGATTTCAGTCCCTGGTTTTTTTGCTGTTCCAACCGTTTCAACAATTCTTTCAGGATACGCAGAGCCTCTTGCTCATCTCGATCCATGACAACCATTTTTATGTTTACAAATTCTTCATCGGAAATGTTTAGAACCATCTTGTCTCCACTGATCAGTGAGCAGTGAGTAGTGAGCAGTGATCGGTTAGGGGTGAACAAATTATTTGCAGGATAATCGGTGAGGCCGACCTATGAGGTTCTTCTGTTTGTCATGCCTCCATAAAGGGGCGCACGATGAAGTAAACTCCAAGAAGGCCAATGGCGACTCCGGCACATTTGCGGAACCATAGGCCTCCTTCATGAAAAGAGCTGCTTTCGAGCAGTTTTCTGACCGTTGCAGTTGAGCTCCCCGCGACGGCAATGGGAATCGAGTGACCGATGCCGAACAGCACAATGAAGAAAACCCCCGTAATTACTTTTTGTTGAATGGTGATGATGGCAAGGATTGGAGCGATAAACCCAAAGGTGCAGGAGCCCGAGAGAATCCCATAAGCGAGGCCCAATGCGAAGGCGCCGAGCAAGCCCTTGATTTTGATGCGGGCGAGCAGACTGCCGCCCATCGAGCATTTGGCAAAGCCCATCATATCGAATGCCACCCAGATGAGTATGACTCCCACCAACATGGTCCAGTATGACCCCACGTCGCCCAGCATACGGCCGAGCAGTGCGCAGACGATACCGACCAATGCAATAGTGATGAACAGCCCGACCGTGAAGGCGACCGAATACTGTGCCGCGGATCTTGCGTTCAGGGCTTTTTCCTGGCCAGCTACATAGCTCACAATGAGTGGAATGGAAGCCATATGGCAGGGACTGAACACCACACTCACCATGCCCCAGAGAAAACAGCCCACGGCGGCCAGTACCGTGCCGGTCATCATCCAGGAGTTTATGGTGAGGAGGAATTGATCAAACATTCATGACTCCTTTTAAGAAGTGATCAGTGATCAGTGAGCTGCTTAATCACCGTTCACCGTTCAATTCTTCGCCTTGAGATATTTAATGAGGCCCACGGTCATCCTTCTGACCTTCTCAATACTCGTTTCAGGGCAATCGAAGCTTCAGTGAATCGGAGCTCTTTTGCCAGAATGTATTGAGTTTCGAGCTCTGCTATGGAGCCCAAAGTGATGTGTAAGAAATGGATAAACTCCTTGTCCGTGGCTCTCGCCGCACCTTCGGCTATGTTGCCTGCAATCGAAACCGCAGAGCGTCTCATCTGAGATACCAGGCCATATAATTCAGACGATGGAAAGGTTGCTGTCAGTTGATAAACCATCTTCGCCAACTCAATAGCTTGCTTCCAGACTTCCAACTCTTTATGAGTCGCCATTATCGATCCATCCCACCTGAATTCTGTTATTTATCTACTCATCACCGCTCACTCCACCCCCAGCTTTTGCAGCTCGGCGACGATGCTTTCTTTATCCATAAACCCTTCATGGCGATAGACTTCTTCGCCGTTCTTTGCATAGAAGATCTGGGTAGGAATGGCACGGATGCCGTATTTGGGCACTTCATCCCGGTGTTCCCACACATCAATGAAAAGAATAGCCGCTTTGCCTTTGTATTCTTCTTTCAGCTCCTCGATGATAGGGGCCATCATTTTGCAGGGAATGCATTTGGTGGCGCCAAGATCCAACATGGTCACCATGCCTTTTACCGGCACTTGCGGTGGCAGGGTCGATTCTTCCACGGCAAAAGTCATCATTGCCGATCCCAATAGAAAAGCAAAAACACTTACCAACATCACGTACTTTTTCACCCGTATCTCCTTTCAGCTATGCATCGATGTACAAATTTCCGATTCCCAATTGCGCCTCACGCCTATTCATTTGATCCAGGCCTCCAATTCCTAGCTTCTTACGTTCGATTTCCGGCTTTCTGCAAAGCGGCATCTATCAACTTCTGGAAATTCTCCAATGAAAGTGCTCCAGGAGAGGGTACGCCGTTGATCACAAAGGTAGGAGTTGAATTGATCCCGCCCTTGCGGGCAGCCTCGACGTCGTCTTCAACCGTGCTCTTGTATTTTCCCGAATCCAGGCATTCGTCAAATTGCCTGGTCTGGAGACCCATTTCCTTGGCATATTGCTTTAGCCGCGAAGGGTTGAGCTCCTCTCGACTGCCGAATAAGATATCTTGATACTCCCAGAATTTTCCCTGTTCACCGGCGCAATGGGCGGCTTCCGCCGCTTTGTCCGCCCATTTGTGCATGCGCAGGGGGAAATCTTTAAACACCCATCTGATTCGATCCTTGTATATTTCCTTTATCTTGCCGGTTACTTCGTGTGCCTTGCGACAGGCGGGGCATAGATAATCGGAAAACTCGATGATGGTAACAGGGGCGTCGGCAGGCCCCAGAGCCGGATCGTTCTCGGTGTCTACCTGCACCAGGGGCATCTGTGGCTCCTCAAGATTGTCAATCTGATCTCCCGGACCGGCCAAGGACTTACTGAATTCA
>JAVEVM010000391.1:0-4642 GCA_034005055.1 Desulforhabdus sp.
TATTTTGATGATCTGATCTCCCGCTTCCAGCCCCGCTCTATCGGCTGGAGTCCCTTCCAACGGCGCCACAACCGTCAGAACCGAATCCCGGATGGTGATTTCGATGCCCAGTCCACCGAACTTGCCCTTCGTCTCAATCTGCAGCTCTTTATATTCTTCCGGCTTCAGAAACGAAGAATGCGGATCGAGGTCTTTCAGCATACCGTTGATTGCACCGTAAATGAGATCCTTCGAATCAACCTTTTCAACATAGTTGTCCTGCACCAGATTTAAAACCTCGCTAAACAGCCTCAGATTCTGGTACACATCAGAAGTATCGGAATTGGTTTTGGCGATCAAATTCGACCAGCCTAAAACCAGAAATGTCATTCCAACCAAAAGCAGGATTGCAAGTGTTCTTTTTCTTTTGAACATCAGAAGTTCCTCACTCTTTTGTAAATTTCAATTCAAAGTCATCGTATTCTATCAGAATCTTTCAAAAATTCTATCCAATTGTGATTTTCCCGGCCACCTTTTTCCACATTCTGTCCGCAGTTCAATCCGTCAGGCAGGCGAGGGCAGGTTCAAAGCGTACTCTGATCTCATACACTCCATCAACGAATGAGCTTTCAACCAAATAACCCAATTTCTGAAAAACGCCAAAGACCTTCTCATTGCCCGGAGATATATAGGCCTTGAGCATCCGTATACATTTCTGTTTCGCTATCTCCACCAGATAATGAATAAGAAAGCTGGCTATTCCTTTGCGGGCATACTCGGGGTGGACGGCAAAATCGAGCTCGGCTTCCATGCTTTCCTCATCCAGTGAATAGTGCCCGATGGCAATAATGCGCTCCGCATTCATTTCTCCAACAACGCCGACGATGTTCATCTCCTTATGATAGTCTATGTTCAACATCCGGTGGACGTCATAATGGGGGAACACTTTCATTGTCGACAAAAAACGGAAATAGGATTCATCTCTGGGCAGTGAATAAAAGAACTCTTTTAAGGTTCTTTCATCTGTAAACTTGCTCGGCCTGAACAATACTTTGGTGTCGCCTTCGAAAATCTGACTTACCTCCCATTTTTGAGGGTAGAGCACACCGGAGGTGCTCACGCGCGGAAAGTCTTCAGGAATATAGTTAAGGTCTTGGGCGGCGCGCATCAGGGCTTCCCGAAATTGGGGGTGGGCGATGCCGATAAGAGCCAGGGCCCGTTCTCGAATACTCTTGCCGTGCAGATGGGCGATACCGTATTCCGTGATTACGTAGTGAACACCGCCTCGAGTCGTCACTACCCCTCCCCCTTCAGTCAAATTCGGAACAATCCGGGATTTTTTTTCATCCAAGGTCGCCGAAGGGAGAACCACGATCGCCTTGCCTCCCCTTGAATGCCTGGCGCCCCGAAGGAAATCCGTCGCTCCGCCCACTCCACTGTAGATCTCGTATCCCAGCGAATCGGAGCACACTTGACCGGATAAATCCACTTCCAGGGCCGAGTTGATCGAAACCATTTTATCGTTTTCGCTGATCACTTGATAATTGTTGGTATATTCAGTGGGATATAGAGCCACCAGGGGATTGTTATCAACGAAGTCATACAATTCTTTACTGCCCAGGCAAAAGCTTGTGACTATCTTGCCCGGATGGAGGCTTTTTTTTGTGTTGGTGATGACGCCCCTCTTGAGAAGGTACAGATAAGCGTCCGTGAGCATATCCGCATGTACGCCCAGATCCTTTTTCCCGTCCATGGCATAAAGGACTGCTGCTGAAACACTCCCCACCCCAACCCGAATGGTTGAGCCATTTTCCACAATTCTCGCGACATTCCCACCGATTGCCTCTGCTATAGGATTCATCAGCGGCTGGCCTATTTCAAGCAGCGGTTCCTCATATTCCACAAAATCATCGATATCTTTCACATGAATGAATGAGTCGCCCAAGGTTCTTGGCATCTGCGGATTTACCTGAGCAATTACGTGCCTCGCACTCTCGGCGGCAGATTTTACGATGTCTAGTGATATGCCGTAGCTGCAGAAGCCATGCTCGTCGGGTGGACACACCTGGATGAGCGCCACGTCGATGGGCATGGCTCCACTGCGAAACAGAGCGGGGATATCCCCGAGATTGATGGGCGTATAGTCGGCACGTCCTTCGGCCACAGCTTCCCGGCTGGCAGCTGCCACAAAGAATGATTTGAGGCGACAATTGTCGGCGAAGCCGGCCTGCGTAAACCTTGTTTTACCGACGCTCAAGATGTGCAGAATTTCAAGATCAGCCAACCAGGGGACAAGCTCTTCCAACGCCTGAGTGAGATGTTGGGGCTCTCCGCATCCGGATCCCACGAATACGCGATGGCCTCGTTTTATAGCACGGAGCGCTCTTTCGGCAGTCGTTTTTTGGGTGTCGTACCAGGCATGCCAGGGACGAACTGAACTGTTTCGGTTCGAAGGCAAGTATTTTTGCAGCAGCGGCATTGGATTTGCCCCTTCAATCGGGCTAAGTGAGTCGAGCAAGAAGAGGCCGATCAATCATTCTTTTTCATTCGATCGACTGATATAGACCGCCAGGATAAGACCTGACAAGATCATGGCCACACACAGGACTTGCCCCATGGTCAAAAATCCTAGAATCATTCCCAAATGGGAATCAGGGGCTCGATAAAATTCCAGAATAAATCGAAAGGCTCCATACATGATTATGAAAAGAACAACCATCATTCCATCTTTGAATGACCTTTGACGAAGATACCACAACAATGTAAAAAGAAGAAGCCCTTCCGCAAGGGCTTCGTATAACTGGGAAGGATGCCGAGGGATTGGCCCTCCATCCGGAAAGATCATCGCCCAGGGTACATTGGTGGGCCGACCGAAAAGCTCTCCATTTATGAAGTTTCCCAATCGGCCGAGACCGATTCCAATAGGGGCAACGACGGCAACGCTATCGGCAACGGCCCAGAAGGGCAGCTTTCGCCGGCGGCAAAAAAGCCAGCCGGCAAGAACCGCACCAATCATCCCGCCATGGAAGGACATCCCTCCATGCCAGGTTGCAACAATTTCGATGGGGTTTTTGAGATAAAATGAATAATCGTTATACTGGTAAAAGATAAGATAACCCAATCTGGCGCCGACAATGAGACCAACAGCCAAATAGAATATCAGGTCTTGCGCGGCCGCACCAGTCAAGCCCAGCTGCTGGCTGCGTTTTTGCCTTGATATGAGAAAATATGCCGATACGAAGCCAAGTACGTACATGACTCCATACCAGCGTATTCTTAGGGGACCTATGGAAATCAAATCAGGATTTATACGTGGATATGGAATCAAAAGGAACCTCTCCCACTTGCCACTAAGACTTGCATCAATTCATCCAGTGCCATTAACATCCAATTGTAGCCGAAAGCTATCACAGCTGCCAGACAGGGTCAATCTGCAACCAATCAAGGAGACGCTTATGAGCCATCATCACTCTCACCACTCTCACGACCATCAAAGCCATGCAGCACTGTCGGAAAAGGACAAGCTGATCAAGATGATCGACCACTGGATCCAACACAATCTTGAGCACGCCAACTCTTATCGCGAATGGGCTCGACGTGCCGAGGGCTTGGGGCACTCAGAGGTAGCCCAAATCCTGGAAGAAATTGCCGGCGAAGCCACACTGCAAAATGAGAGAATGGAGAAGGCGTTGAAACGGCTTAAGATGGATTGAACGCCGCGTTGACAGCACTTGTGGCGTGTGTCATATTGACTCGCCAGGCTCGCGCAGAGCTTACAAGTTGAAAATACTATGTTTCCCTTACTGACCCGCTTGAAGTGACGGCGGCAGAACCTTTTGAATCCGTAGCGTGATCTATTACGGCGAGCTCAGGAGAAAATACATATGGTACCAATCATTTGTATCGTTGGTGCTTCAGATTCAGGCAAAACCACTTTGTTGGAGAAGCTGATCCCGATTGTTCGGGATCGCGGCTACCGGGTAGGCACTATCAAGCACGATGCCCACGGATTTGAGATGGATCGCGAGGGAAAAGACACCTGGCGCCATCGACGCGCTGGAGCGCAAACCATCGCCATTTCGTCTCCCGCTCAAGTGGCATGCATTAGAGTAACCACCGCGGAACTGCCCCTTGATGAGCTCGCGGCTCGCTACTTCTGGCAGGAAGACATTATCCTTACAGAAGGTTATAAACGGTCCCATTATCCAAAAATAGAAGTATTTCGATCAGCCGTTGAGCCACAACCCATTTGCAGGCCGGAAGATAATCTTATAGCAGTGATCACAGATGATGCAATAGACTTGGATGTTCCCTCGTTCAGATTTGATGAAGTCTCAGGTCTGGCCGATTTTATTGAGGAACGGTATTTAAAGGAGCGCAAGAGACAGCGAATCCTGGTCAGTTTGGACGGAAAGAAGCTCCCCATTAAGGACTTTGTTCAAGACTTTCTGATCGGCGGGATAGTGGGCATGCTATCGACCTTGAGAGGATGGAAAAATACCCGCGGAATTGACATACACATCACGTTGGAGGAGCGTTGAGTGCTCACGGGAGCTGTTCTTGCGGGAGGGCGCAGTAGCAGGTTTGGCAGTAACAAGGCTCTGCAGGTTTTTCATGGCATACGTTTGGTCGACCGGGCGGTCGCTTCCCTGCGTACCTTATG
>JAVEVM010000392.1:0-4611 GCA_034005055.1 Desulforhabdus sp.
TGCCGGGTCGATTTGAATCTCTTGAGGAATCCATTGCCAATGTCTTGGTTTTAGATCTGGAGAAGTCATGGTCCGCATGAGGGATTGAAAAAAACCTTCGAGAGCTTCATGCCCCACTTTTCCCGCTTTTCTTTGAATGTGACGCATATCGCGGATGAATTCGGGAAAGTCGACAGCGGAAGGACACCGGTCGTAACATAGCCCGCAGGTGAGGCACGACCAAACATCCTGCTGCACGGATTGGGATTCTACCGCACCGCTCATGATCGTACCGGCCATTGCTCGGGGTGAAAAAGGCTTGCCGGAAAGGCTCAACGGGCAGGCCGACGAACATTTGCCGCAATCCTGGCAGGCAAAGACATCATGGGAAGCCATCAACTGCATGGTCTTTTCGCGATCCATTGCGGCGGAGCTCTCCTTAAGCGTTGGACGCACGGGACTCTTGCCGATATTCTGGATCTGCTGATGAAAACTTTTGAGGAACTCCAGCATCTCGCTCGCTTGCTCCGGGAGAAAGGTGGCCCAGCGCATGCGCTCTTCACCCAGGCCCAGCAGCTTAAGAATGCCCCGAATATCCTCGACGTTACGCAGGGCCACTTCGGTTCCGCTGCCATAGCGACAGGAGCCGGCTTCGCAGCCCACCAGGGCGACGCCGTCCGCGCCCATTTCAAAGGCGGTGAAAAGCAGCGATTTGCTGATCCTCCCGGTGCAGGGTATTCGCACCATACGCACTTCGGGAGGAATATCCGCGCAGCTGTCCTGGAGAATTTGGAAGGCCGCATGAGGGCTCCAGTTGCACATGAAGAGTATTATTTTCGGATCGTTCATCTTTTATTCACCATCACAATAGTATTTCCTCGACCATCTGTTCCAGGTAGCGGCGATCCCGATAAGGGCTGTCCGCGGCATCTGACGGGCATACCGAGATGCAATTGCCGCATCCCTTGCAGAGTGCCCGGTCCACTGAGGCACACCAGCCCCCCACCTCATTCCTATGAAAACTTACGGCCTGATAGGGACAAACTTGTATGCAGCGACCGCAGCCGCGACAGAGAGTTTCATTGACAACAACCGTGTATCCTTTGTTTTGCCGCGGCCGCCTGGGCATGACACTTGCCGCCATGATTGCCGCCGCAGCCCCTTTAACACGTTCGGAAGCGGTTATGCCGGGTGGATCCGCCAGTGATAGTCCAGGGATGGAGGTAGCGCCCGGGTAGAAAAATGGAATTCCGGTAGCCCCCTTTTTTTGCATGGAGGACTCGATCATATGAGGCGGTAGCTCGGCCGTGGGCATGTAGGGAATGGTCTTGCGCGATTTTTCCCCCAATATAACCGCCCCGACCAGCAGCTCCTGCTGCAGTCCGTTATGGTCAATGACCACCTGAAAATTCCCCACGGTGCCCCGCAGGCCTTTTACCGTAGCTCCCGTGAAGCTGTGAATATTAGGATGAGACACAATGCCTTCGGGAGCGGAAAAGAGAAACACTTCCATCCCGGCTTCAGCCAGGGTGGTGGCGCTTTTGATAGCGGCTTTGGAGTCTCCGATCACGGCGGTCGTAAAATTATAGGGACGCGCCGGAACCGGCATGGTCTTCAAGTTTCTTGCGCGGCCGATGGAGCGCTCCATCAGCCCGACAAACCGGCTCCTGGCGATATTCGGCTGTTCTTTTAGAAACGTCAGCACTTCACCGCGCAGATTGCAGGTTTCAACCATACTGCGGCTAATACCCGTTCCATTGAACAGGGCATCCTTCAATCTGCTGCGTTGATCGGTGCAGGTGCTGCAAATGAAATCGAGCGGGCAGCACACACAGGATGCCAGAACAATGCGCGTCAGGGCCTTTTCACGAACAGCTCTCAGGATATCGGCAGAACCCTGCGGAGTGCAAGCCGATGAGAGTAGCTCTACATGTTCGACATCGGGGAGATCGACCAGTCCTTGCGAATAGGCATCCAAATCCGGGGACCAGCCCAGAGAATCGTTGCAGCGACAAACGAAAACCCCGAGACGCAGTTCCGTCGATACCTGGGGGTCAGGCGGGGTGAACGAAAGGCCATGCCCCTTCATTCGCTGGGAGCTGCCGCCGAGCAGAACCATGGCTTCGGCAGCGGCTGCAAATCCGCGCAGCATCATGGCATAGACGTCGGTTTTGAGGGTTTTGGCACTATAAGCGCGAAGGACGTCTTCACCCTTGACTGCCGGCGCCGCATCCGGATCGGCGATGATGACTATGCCCGCCTGCTCCACCAGTTCGTCGGGGAGGAGATCATGGCGGATGGCTCCGGCGGCATCACATGCCTGCATGCACTGCAGACACTCGGAGCAGGCGCCGCACTGCAAACACCGTTCAACTTCTGAGCGCACTTGAGGCTCAGTCAGCCCGAGTGCCACTTCCGCAAACAAGTCCTTTCTGACGGTAGGCTGTCTCTCAGGCATGCTGGCACGAGCCAGTGAAGGGAGATCCGCTGGGATAGCGGCAAACTCCCTATTTTCGGGACGATGCGTATACCCAACCGGCAGCTCCTCGCCGCTGATAGCCTGGTGAATCGCTCGTGCGGCTGATCTACCGGAAGCCATGGCATGCACGACCGATGATGCTCCGGTTGCCGCGTCGCCGGCAGCATACACTCCATCGGTGTCTGTGGAGCAACGGTCGTCTATGGCGATCAGACCGGCACTGTCGGCTCTGAGTGCGCCGTTATCATAAAATACCTCCGGATCGCCCATTTGGCCTATGGCGATGAAAGCCCGTTCAAATTGCAGCTCAAAAGGTTCGCGGCCGGGAACGATAACAGGCCATGGAATACCCTTTGCGTCCGGCTTGCCGGGCTCGGTCGCTGCACACTTCAGCCCACCCAGCTTGCCGCAGGCTGCATCCTGCCCGGTGCTCCGAAAGGCGATAACCTGGGTGCGATCGATTATAGTCACACCCTCTTCGCGGGCTGCCTTGACTTCTTCGGGATCGGCCGGGATTAAATCGGCCGGGAACCAGGAGACGACCGTCACCTGAGCACCAATGCGAACAAGAGCCCTAGCCAGATCAAAAGCTGCATTGCCGTCGCCGATAACGGCCACTTTTTCATGAAGTTCCTTGATTTCTCCTCGGTAAAGTCTGCAAAGAAAATCAATGCAGGTGTCGACGCCGGGCAAATTCTCGCCGGGGACACCAAGCTTGCGGTCCTTCCAGATGCCTGTTGCGACAATTACTGCAGCATATCTTGGTTTGAGGGTGTTCAAATCCTTACGGAGATCGATGGGGTGCTCCAGCTCGAACCGTATTCCAAGCTCTTTCAAGTTTTCTATTTCGCGGTCGAGCACCTCCCTTGGCAGTCGATGCGGACCGATGCCGTAGCGCAGCAGTCCACCGGGAAGCTTTTCCTTTTCATAAACGGTCACAGAGTAGCCAAGCCGAGCCAGATCCGCAGCTGCCGCAAGACCCGCGGGGCCCGACCCAATCACCGCAATCTGTTCTACACTGATCGGACCGTCCCCTTTCAGACAGCTTATACCTGCAGTCCGCAGCGCGGAGCATGAGCTCAACTCTCTGCGACCCTCTGCTTGCTCTTTGCTCCGTGCTCCCTGCTCCCTGCTCCCTGCTCCCGCATGGGCATCTTCGTAGTCGGCCAAAAACCTCTTAATATCCCTGATGGCCAGCGGCTCATCCAATTCACTACGCCGGCAGGCCAGTTCGCAGTGGTGAGTGCAAACACGGCCGCAGATCCCGGGCAGCACATTCTCTTGGCGGATTAACTCGAGAGCTTCAGCATACCTGCCGGCACTGGTGAGCGCCATGTAACCCTGGACGTTAACTCCCAGCGGGCAATTCTCCTGGCAGAGGGGCCGGCGTCGCTTGTCGATCACAGGTCGACCCGGAATGCTCATCCTGCCGTTATATTTGATCGGTTTGGAACCGTCGTGGGTCGAGACCGGGCATTCATCTGCGCAGCGCCCGCAGAGAGTGCATCGATCTGCATCGACAAAGGTTTGCAGATTTTTCAAACGGATGGCAAAACCTTGAGGTGTGTGTTTGATACTGCTGACTTCCCCCGGCAGCAAGCATTTTATTCTGGGATTGCGCATGATCCTGAGGAGACCCGGTCGCAGCGCGTAATTGAGCGTGAGCCCTGAGGAGAGGCGCCATTCCTCATTGGTCAGTTTTTGATTCAAATCCGGATGCGGGTCGACCAAGGTAACCGGAATGCCCATCTCTCCCAGTTTGTTGGTAGCACTTATGCCGGCCGGGTTTGCTCCAATAACCAACACCCGGTGCAGCCGCTCCTTTGGCGCCTTCATGCTGCGACTCCCTTCATTCCGGCGGCCTTCTTCTTGCGTCCTTTCAGAGTTGCCAGGCCAAACTCGAAGCCTTTGTTGAAAGCCTTCAAATTCATTTGCTCAGTTCCTTTGGGGACGGAGTGCTCGACGGTATTTCGGGCCGAATCGACGGAAACGGTTCCAGTGACGGCGGCAAGAAAGCCGAGCATGACGATGTTGGCCATCATCTTCCTGCCCATCTCTTCGGCAAATCGGGTGGCCGGAATGGAAAAGAAGTCGACGTCCTTCCTTTCGGCAGGCTGCACCAGATCATGATCCGTGATCAATATGCCGGTCTC
>JAVEVM010000393.1:0-4604 GCA_034005055.1 Desulforhabdus sp.
TACCAATATCGTTAAATACTATTACGTTCCCAAACATATACCTCTCTCTATCCGTTCACCCCCCCCCTGATTTCTCGTCATAGGTTATGCTAATTCTATAAACCCTTTGTTTCCTATTATCGGCCTGTATTCAAAAAGCCAGTGAGTACCTGCTCCTATGACCACAGAACTTGAAATCCGCAATATGACCCGCCCGGAGGTCGATGAACTGGTCGCCTGGGCAGCGGGGGAGGGCTGGAATCCCGGCCTGCACGATGCCGAGCTGTTCTGGGCCACAGACCCGGAGGCCTTTGTCGCCGCAGAGATGGACGGCGAGATGATCGGCGGCGGCGCCATCACCAGCTACGGCGGCCAGTTCGGCTTCATGGGTTTCTTCATCGTCCGCCCCGAGTACCGCGGCCACGGCTTCGGCAACACCCTCTGGCATGTGCGCCGCCAGCGCTTGTTAGCCCGGCTACAGCCGGGCGCGAGTATCGGCATGGACGGCGTTTTCAATATGCAGGATTACTACGCCAAGGGCGGCTTTGTGTTCTCCCACCGCGACCTGCGCTTTCGCGTCGAGATCGCTGAACCGCCGGCGACTTCCCCCGAAGACGACCAACACGTCGTACCCTTGGCGGATATACCGTTCGACCAGGTACTGGCCTATGACCAAACCTGCTTCCCGGCCCCGCGCCCTCAGTTCCTGAAGCCCTGGATTTCACAGGAGGACGCCCTGGCGCTGGGCTATGTGCGCGACGGCAAACTTTGCGGCTACGGCGTGGTGCGGCGCTGCGGCGAGGGCTGCAAGGTCGGCCCGCTGTTTGCCGATGACCGTCGGGTGGCCGAAGCCCTCTACGCTCGGCTGGCGGGCTTCGCCGCTGGCGGCCCGCTGTTCCTTGATGTGCCGGAAAACAACCCCGCGGCGATGGCATTGGCGGCGGACCACGGCATGAGCGAGGTGTTCGGCTGTGCCCGCATGTACCTGGGCGGCTCGCCCGAACTGGCCCATGAACACATCTTCGGCGTCACCACCTTCGAGTTGGGCTGAGAGTCAGGCCAATGGCTAACCCCGTACCAGAACCCCGCAACCTTGTCGGCTACGGCGATCACCCGCCCCATCCGAGATGGCCGGGCGAGTCGCGGGTGGCGGTACAATTTGTGCTCAACGTCGAGGAAGGGGCCGAGTCATCCACCCTCAACGGCGACACCCAATCAGAGAGCTACCTGCACGAGCTACCGGGCCGTCCACCCCGGGTCGGTGAGCGGGACCTGAGTGTGGAAAGCATGTATGAATACGGTTCCCGGGCGGGCGTGTGGCGCATCCTGGAACTGTTCCGCATCCGCAATCTGCCCCTCACCGCCTTCGCGGTTGGCAAGGCGCTGGAGCTCAACCCGGAGATCGGTCGCACCCTCGCTGAGGCGGGCCACGAGATCGCCGGACACGGCTACCGCTGGATCGATTACCGCGCTATGCCCGAAGAGGAGGAGCGCGAGCATATCCGCCTCTGCATCGACGCCATCGAGCGTGCCTGCGGCAAACGCCCGGTGGGCTGGTATACCGGGCGGGTCAGCCCCAACACCCGCCGCCTGATACGCGAGGAAGGCGGCTTTCTCTACACTTCCGATGTTTACAACGACGACCGCCCCTACTGGCTGGCCGGCAAACCGCCGCTGTTGGCAATCCCCTACACCCTGATCAACAACGACATGCGCTATCTGCTCCCCACGGGGTTTTCTTCGGGAGACGACTTTTTCCAGCAGCTGAAAGATGCCTTTGACCTGTTGTGGCAGGAGGGCGAGCGCCAACCGAAAATGATGAGCATCGGCCTGCACGGGCGCATCAGCGGCCACCCGGCGCGGGCCATGGCGCTGGCGCGCTTTCTCGATTACATCCAGGCGCGCGACGCGGTGTGGATTTGTCGGCGGGAGGACATCGCCCGGCACTGGATCAGCCAACATCCCGGTTGACCACGCTTCGGTTTAACCGTATAGCAATAGTCTTACGCACTGTTCTGTCGCCCCAGTATTAACCTGTTTATCGACCACAATCCCGTGAGCCGCTAAACTTTGAAACCGCTCAGCAGCGAACTCAGGGCTGCAAAGCCACTTAACAAAGAATTCCCGGGTGGAGGTCGTGCGACAGCGGATGGATTCGGAGACCAGCGCCCGCTTGATCGACAAGGTCAGCCCCCCACTGATCAAGTGGCGACGACCACCGGGTCAGCGGCGGGCAAGACCTCCTTCCCCATCCGGCATAAAGCCGGCCAAAAAGGCAAAGGCCTATCTCTGGGGCAGAGTCATCTACGACAACTTTGCTGGGCCTATCCGAATAATCTGGACGGATACAAGACAAAAACTATCAATAACCTTACCAACGGAAACACGCTGGCAAGCAGGCTACCAGGAGAAAATAATGTTTTTCAAAAAAAAAGATAGAAAAAATCCAAATGGTAAAGCTGAGTTAATCACACTAAACGAATCTGTAAATTTTGAAAAAGAATGTATTTTTGTTGCAATACCAAAAACAGGAACCACTTCAATCAGAACACAGCTGACCCAGCCTGGAACACCCTTAATAAAGAATCCTCACCTCAATATTCTACAAATAAAAGATTCACTTTATCTGTATTTTTTAATAAAGAACCTTGGAACCAACTACTCTTTCCCGAACAAAGCCATACCAACTGACAATGAATTACGAGAAAAAGCAAAAAATACCTTCGAATCGTTTTTCAAGTTTTCTGCCGTAAGAAATCCTTGGGCAAGGGCTGTTTCACTTTACTTTCGAAACGAAGGAGTAAAAACAAAAGAAAAGTGTTCTTTTGAAGAGTTCTGCACAAATCATTTTTATGCAAGCGACACATGCAGACATCCGACAAAGCATACCAATCAGTTAGATTGGATAAGCGATGAAAATGGAAAAGTACTCATAGATTATGTCTACCAACTAGAACGCTTTAACGATGCAATCAAGGACATTGAAACAATGACGGATGGCCGTCTCATGCTGGCCAGTCAGCACAAGAACAACAACCCAAACTCACTATCAAAAAAATATAGAGATTTATATACGGAAAAAACAAAGAAAATTATTGCAAAAAGATTCGAGAAAGATATTGATCACTTCAAGTATACTTTTTGATCCGCCCCGATCAAGAAAGCCAGAAACAGCTCTCACTGCGACGCGCTGTTCAGCTCCGCGCCCGGCATTAACCCGTTCATCGACCGCGATCCTGTGAGCAGCTAGACTTTAATCCTGCTTAACGACGAACTCTGGGCAGCAAAGCTGCTTAACCATGAGCTCCAACGGAGGTCCTGCGCCAGTGAATACACCGACAGCCGCTGATGCCCTCACCTATGAAGGCGCAACCGTCGTCATCACCCACCGGGTACGCGGCGACCGCCACGGCGAATACGAGGCCTGGGTCGAAGAGATCGCCCCGCTCTGCAAGGCCTCTCCCGGCCACCTGGACTGGCACATGGTGCGGCCAATTCCCGGCCTCACCGAGACCTACACCGTGATCATCCGCTTCGACACCGAGAAGTCCCTGCGGCAGTGGATGGAGTCGGAGACCCGCGCCCGGCTGATCGACAAGGTCAGCCCGCTGCTGGTGAAAGGCGACGACTACCGCATCAGCAGCGGCCTGGACTTCCTGTTCACCCCCGCCGACTCCCCGGCCAGGGTTCCGATCCGCTGGAAGCAGTTCCTGGTCACCTGGTCGGCGATCTTCCCGCTGGTGCTCGGCATACCCTTGCTGGTGATGCCGGTGCTGCGGTCATTGGGCGTCCCGGCCAATCACTACGCGGATACGCTGGTGATTACCGGAATTATTGTGGCGCTGATGGTCTATGTGATCATGCCGCGCTACACCAGGCTGATACAGCGCTGGCTGTTTTCCTAACCCCGTTCCAAGGCTACCAGGGAGGAGCCTACCATGACCGATGACACCCATACTGTCCGCCTGCACCGCGTGCTGCGCGCACCGCCGGAGAGGGTCTATCGCGCCTTTCTCGATCCCGCAGCATTGGTGAAATGGCTGCCACCCCACGGTTTCACCGCCACCGTCTACGAGATGGACGCCCGCGTCGGCGGCAGCTTCCGGATGTCGTTCACCAACTTCGGCAGCGGCGCCAGCCATTCCTTCGGCGGCACTTACCAGGAACTCAGCCCGAACCAATTCATCCGCTACACCGACCGCTTTGACGACCCCAACCTGCCCGGGGAGATGAACGTCACGGTGACATTGCACTCCGTTATCTGCGGCACCGAGCTGGATATCGTGCAGGAGGGCATTCCGGAGGCGATCCCGGTGGAGTTCTGCTACCAGGGCTGGCAGGAATCCCTGACGCTGCTGGCGCAATTAGTAGAGCCGGACATCCCCGACGGCGCTTAGCAAACCGTCACAATAAGCGGCTATACTGGACCGGACCCAGCTTCATCCCAGCCGCTGGCGTGACAGAAACCGCTCACCATGGATGCGAACCCGGAAAAGCTGCGCCGCTATGCGGCCCGAGACCAGATCATCAACGGCGAAAGCATACTGATTCGCGCAATCGCCCCCGACGATAAGTCCGCCCTGCAGGCTGGCATGCACCGACTCAGCCCGGAATCTGCCTACTTT
>JAVEVM010000394.1:0-4600 GCA_034005055.1 Desulforhabdus sp.
ATACGGCCCAACGATGGGGTATTGTCAACGAGGTTGTGGCACCGGAAGAACTGCTCCCCCGGGCTGAGGCACTGGCCGCCCACATCGCCCAGTTCGACGCGGTGTTGCTCGACTACACAAAGAAATCAATCCGGGAAATCGCCAATCTCGATTGGTCGCAGGGGATCGATTATGGCATCAATATGGGAAGGCTGATACGGGCACAGACACAGGCTGCCACCCAAGGGATCAGTAGTTTCCTGTCAGGTCAGCAGAAGCCCGGCAAGGACGCCGGTAAGGCGTAAGGAGGTTTGTAGATGCCTAGTGAGCTTCCTCTTCGGGATGTGCGCATTGCCGACTTGGGCATCATCACGGCGGGTGCCTCCGCAACCCAGGTCTTGGCGGACTTGGGCGCCGACGTCATCAAGGTCGAATCAGCGCGATACTTAGATCCGTTTCGCCACTGGCCCTCGGGGGCGCAGCCATCACCGGGGCATGAGCGGCTTTGGGACGCGAGCCCTCCCTTCAACGTTGTTAACCGCAGCAAGCGAGGCGTTTCGCTGGATCTGAAGCATCCCTTGGGGCGCGAAGCTTTTCTGCGTCTGGTCGCAATTAGTGACGTGGTGGTAGAAAACTTCCGGCGTGGCGTCATGGAGAAGCTGGAGCTGGGTTATGAGAGCCTGCGCAAGGTTCGCCCCGACCTGGTGATGGCGTCGTTCGGTAGCCAGGGAAGGAGCGGTCCAGAGGCCGGCTATTCCTCTTACGGCTCGACGCTGGATGCTCTCTCGGGCATTATGTCAATAACCGGTTATGGTCCCGACACTCCGACCTGGTCGAGCCACGAGGTCAACTACCCGGATCAGATTGTTCCGCTATTCGGAGTTGCCATGATCCTCGCGGGCTTACACCGGCGTCGGTTGACCGGTAAAGGTGCATACATCGACCTTTCTCAGCGGGAATTGACCACGAGTATGTTGGGGGAGGTGTTGCTCGACTATACGGTCAACGGGCGTGTACGGCAACCGCAGGCAAACCGCGACTTCTCGATGATGCCCCATGGCGTGTATCGGTGTCTCGGAGAGGACGAGTGGGTGGCTATCGCCGTTGAGGACGACAACCAGTGGATGCGGTTATGCGCAGTGATCGGGCGGGCTGACTTGGTGACCGACGGGCGTTACGCGACCTTGACGGAGAGGCGGAAGCACGCAGATGAGATTGATGCGCTGCTCGCTGAGTGGACAGGGAAAAATGAAAAACGCACGGCCATGGAGGTACTGCAACGAGCTGGAGTTCCTGCCGGGGCGGTGCTCAACGGGCGTGACATGCTCGACGATCCTCAGTTAAAGGCCCGCAAGTTCTACCGACTCGTCGAGCACCCGGTGGGAGGGCCCCAGATGCAGAGGGGCTGGCCTTTTCATCTGTCCCAGACCCCTGCCGAGGTTCGCTCTCCGGCGCCTTGCTTCGGGGAGCACACCCATGAGGTGTTGGGCGGCCTGCTGGGGTACTCCGAGGAGGAGATAGTGCGTCTGGAGGCGGCGGGAGTCATTGGATATCGGCCTGCTTAACTTGAGGGAAAGCAACGATGCCGTCCAAATCTGGCGGCCGGCCATTGTTTCGAATGGACCGATATCAAGAAGTGCTCAAAGTGTTGCTTGAGAACACGATTGAAGCCCGAGGTAAGATCCGGGCATCCGAGGTGGGTTACTTGGGAACTGCGGCAAAGTGTTTCGGGCGGTTAAGGTGATCATTCCACCGATGATCTAATGGGCCGCATGAGAATTGTGACTGTTTGCAAGTTCACAAAACCTCTATGGGAGCAATTACAGGTGTAGTGATGCTGTGCTACCGACAAATATTCGAAAGCTAGGCGCGGGAAGATGAAACCAAAATTGAGTAAACTGTAGAAAAAGCCACCGTTGTTTACAGTTTCTCGGGATCGAAGTACTGGATCACTTTTTCTTCAGGGGTTAACCATCGAAGCGACTTGTGAGGCGAACTCCATTACGGAAGTTGATGAAACGTCTCAATTCGTCCTTTCGATGAGCGGAAGAAGAGAAATGAGTCTTCTCATGTTAAAGCTCCTTGATTATTTTAATGACCCCTTCCGCCTTGCCGTTGGTCTTCGGATTCTTGACCTTCGTAAAGGCCTGTTCAACGCCGCGCTTCCGACAAAGTTTTACCGAAGGCATGATGGTTCGGATCTCCCCGATACGCCTTTCTGTTGTCCGTGTAATACTTTTGGCAATCGTATAGGGACATTCCTCCAAGACTTATTCCAGGAAAGCCTCGGACGAGTCTTGGACCTTGTCTGGAAGGAACGTTGCGCAGAGATCCGGGGGAATAATCATCGATCGCCACAAACAAGTACTCTCGGCGCCCGAAGGCTGATTCAGCCTTCAACAGAGGCAACTACAAGTTAACTCACAAGTAAACCAACAGAATAGAAAAAGGAGGAAGGAAATGAAATCGAGAAGAAGAGTTTTCCAGATGGTGCTTCTTTCGTGTTTATGCATGTTACTGATCTCACAAAACGCTATCGCTGCAGAAAGTCCCAAACCTAAGAAATTTTCATTTAAACTAGCCACGACAATGCCGATGGGGCAGCCTATGACCCAAAGGGGAGATATGATGAAGAAGCTAGTCGAGGAGCGGAGCAATGGCCGTATAACTGTTCAACACTATCCCGCCGGCCAGCTCTTTGCCACCGACGCTTTAACGGAAGCGGTACCCACAGGAGCCGTCCAGTTGGCGTTTTGTCAGTCCGCTATCTCTAAAATCGTGCCAGACCATGATCTTTTCAATTTGATGTTTCTCATGCGGAGCGAGAAGGAAACGTACGCGGCCAGAGATGCAGCCATGCCCGAGCTCCGAAAGGCGTTTAACAAAAAATTCAACGCCGAGCTGCTTGGATGGGTAAATTATGAATGTGAACAAGCTATACTGTTCACTAAGCCGGTTAGTAAACTGAGTGACTTCAAAGGGAGGAAAGTTAGAAATGCAGGAGGAGGACATGCTCTAGTCGTCCAAGCAATCGGATGTGCGACTGTAGAAATTACCTCTTCAGATGTATATCTTGCAATGCAACGAGGAACGATCGATGGGGTTAGTTCCGGAACCGTGAGCCACCTTTCGCGGAAGTGGTATGAAGTTGCAAAGTATCTGTCAGGCTTCTACGGAGGCTCCTACCTCTACTCTGCAACTGCAAATCTCGATTGGTGGAAAACGCTGTCGGCTGAAGATCAAAAGTTGATCCGAGACGCACTTCTGGATGTTCAAGCTGCATCCGATGCCGCTGCTGCAGTGGCAACAAGAGAGCAAATCGCTACGCTGCAGAAATACGGCGTGAAATTGTTTACTCTCCCGGAAGAGGATCTCTTAAAAGCCCAGAACGCCGCTTCTAAGGCTATAAAAGCATACTACGTGGATATTCTTGGAAAAGATCAGACGGAAAGATACACAACATTGATTGAAAAGGCAATCGGCAGGACTCTCTTTCCAAGCTGAGGCTGAACGGTATGGGGATACGGCCTCCTGTGATAGGCGGTAAAAAAGCTTACCTCGGGAGGCCCATTCCCAGTGGAATGTATCTAAAAGTGCACAAGTCAAGGTAATAGTCAAGTTGGTGGCTCTCTAGTGGATTCGCAGCGATCAACACTTAAGCAGCGAAATCCCAAGTGCACCATCGGGAGTGGCTGCTCTCGTTTGCTCTGACGCTGTTTTAGGGTTCGTGATGTGCCAAATCGTACGAAACCACGATTATAACGGGGGAAAATGAAAATGGAAGGCGCGAATATTACAATACAGAAGGCACAGCGCAGAGAATGCATAGCTTCAATTGATAAGGGCCTCAGTTTCATTGCATCAACTATGAGTGCTCTCGCAGGCTGTATGATGATATTTATTGCCGTTGTCACTTGCTACGAAGTAGTAATGCGCGCCTTTTTCAATGCACCCACATCATGGGTTTTTAACCTCAGCACCGTACTAATTGCTTCCATGACTATGTTGGGAGCCGCCTGGGCTCTCATCCAAGGCAGGCATATACGTGTCGACGTTATAACAAACCTCCTGCCGCAGCGATCGCAGAGCGCGTTAGAAATTATCGGCAATGTTTTTGTGACAGCATTCGGGATTTTAATCGCATATGGATCTTTCAATCTTTTAACAAGGGCCTATATCGTCAAGATGAGGATAATACCTAACGTGCCGCTCGTAGAATGGCCATTCAGAGCCTTTTTCTGCTTCGGAGCTTTAGTGCTCGCTATTATGGGGATTCGTATGGTCGTTTCAAATGTGGCGACTTTTGTATCGCTCATGGGGAAGGAAGGAACCGATAGAAGGGCTTGGGTTAATCCGGTGATTTCTGCATTATCATTTATCATATCGTTGGTCGCTTCTTTGATTGTTATGACATTTCAAAGCCAAATTGCAGGAATTTTAATGCTTCTCGTGGTATTGATCTTCGGCGGAGTACCAATATTTTGCGCATTAGCGGTCGTCGGGATATTTGGGCTTTTTGTCATGAATGAACCCATAACCGAAGTGGCTCGAATTAGCTATGCGTCTCTCAACACCTATGCGCTTATTTGCCTCCCTTTATTCATGTTGGGTGGACAACTAT
>JAVEVM010000395.1:0-4597 GCA_034005055.1 Desulforhabdus sp.
GGCTCTCCGGTGCCGGCTGATCTGCTGCCGAAGGAGCTGAGGGACGTCAAAGCGCTGCCGAATGTTTCACCCGGCATCTCCTCAGAGGTGCTGCTGCGCCGGCCTGATGTCCTTCAGGCGGAAAGTCTGCTGAAGGCCTCCAACGCGAATATCGGCGCCGCACGCGCGGCCTTGTTTCCCCGCATCTCACTCACCAGCGCTGTGGGAACCGCCAGTGGCGACCTGTCGGGTCTTTTCAAATCCGGCTCGCTCGCCTGGAATTATGCGCCGAAAGCCGTTCTGCCCATTTTCGACCCGCGTTTATGGTCGGCAGTGAAAGTAACCAAGGTGGATAGGGAGATCGCTTTGGCCCAATACGAAAGAGCGATCCAGGCGGCCTTCCGGGATGTTGCCGACGCCCTTGCCACCAGGGGGACAGTGGGAGCCCAACTGGAGGCACAACGATCCCTGGTCGATGCAACTGCTGCGAGCTATCGACTTTCCTATTCCCGTTATGAAAAGGGGGTTGACACCTTCTTGAGCACCCTCGATGCTCAGCGCTCGCTCTATGGTGCCCAGCAAGGGTTTATCGCCATACACCTGGCCAAGATCATCAATCGGGTACGTCTCTATGCAGCATTGGGCGGGGGAGCGGAATAACGGATGCTCCATGCCGGTCAGGAACTGACAACTTGGGCAACATGCGCCCTTAGCCCGACGAGGGCTAAACTATATGCAAGAAGTCCCTGGAGTTGGCATGCCGTGTTGCCATAAACGGTGTCAACTTCTGGATCATCCAGGAGCTTGTCCGAGGATTTGCTCTTCATTTAGTGCAGCCCTAAAGCCCTCCGCTACATATTGCCGGACAGGTCCCTTAGTCTGCCCTTTACCCACGATTGGTGCTGGGCAATACCCACCCTTGTTCCCAACTGCTCCCAAACTCAGTTTGGGAACGCACTTGGGCGGCAAGCTCAGCTTGCTGTTCGGCGGCAAAGAAACGGATTTCCCGATCATTTACGTACCCAAACAGAGTTTGGGCACGAGGAGTAGAGTGGAGCTTGAGCACGATGGAGGGACAGAGTTTGGAGCATGCGGAGTGACTGGCTTCTTGCACCGGTTCTCTAAAGCGATGTAGGTAAGGGGCCTAAGTCTTGGACAGCCTTCCGGAGCCTGACATTTTCGGCAAGAATGAGGCCTGGGATAATGCGAACGGGAATACTTCAATCCGAATCATCTCCGGCATAGCTGTTGCAAAGCTTCAAACGCGTCACATGATGCGTGAATCAGGATATTAAAGAGGGGATCAATATGCACAGGCATGGACAGACTTTTCGTTTTGCTGCAAGTTGCTTTCTACTGATCGTAATGTTTGCGTGTCCGCTGTCGATATTGGCAGCTTCCATGTCTCCGCTCCAACTCGTGCAATCGGGATCGGATCGTGGCTTGAAGATCATCAAGAGCTCTCTTTTTGAAGGGGGTCCCAGTCTCCAGCAGCGCAGGGAAGAGATCCTGACCATTGTCGAAGAGTACTTCGACTTTAACGAGATGGCCAGGCGATCCCTGGGAAAGTGCTGGAAAGATCTTGCTCCACAGCAGCAGCAGGAATTTGTGCAGCTCTTCAAACAACTTCTTTTTAATGTCTATGTGAGCCGCATTGAAGCAACCACTGCGCGGACTACCAGCACCCGTTACAATGGCGAAACGATCGATGGCCGCTACGCTCTCGTGAAGACCAGCGTAATGGGCGCCAGTAAGCCGGATTTTGCCATCGACTACAGGCTTGTTCTCGAAGGTATGGAATGGAAGGTCTATGATGTTGTGATTGAGGGAGTCAGTCTGGTCAATAACTACCGACAGCAATTCGGCTCCATCTTGAATAAAGAATCCGTTGAAAGTCTTTTAAATCGTATGAGGAAGAAAGTCGAAGCGCAATCCGGGCGATGAGAGGAACGCGACCGTGCGAAGGTTTTTCCTATTTGGGACGGGGTTAATCGTTGCAGGCTTTTACCTGGCTGGCTGCAGTTCTTTGCAGACGCAAAGCGAGCTAACCAAGGCGCGCGATGGAGCGCAAAAGGCACACCGAAGTCTTTCTGCCAAGGCCGGCTCGCAGCATTTCTGTATCCTCGGAATTAGGGCCGGCGCCGATGGTAGAGTGCTGCATGTCGGTACCCACGGACTAGCGGCAGGCATATTGCCGGGGGACTTGATTGTGGCCGTCGATGGCAATCCTATCAGGAATTGGACTGATGAAAAACTGAAGCTGCGCAAGCGCGCTCCTGGTGAATTGGTATCCCTGCTGGTGCGCAGAAACGGCAGCCAGCTGATGATTCAAGCCCCCTGTTTGGATATTGCCGGGACAGTTGCCGCAGTGGCCGAAGCGCTCGGCGAAGCGGCAAACGGCAACTGGCTCGCCTGCTCGGAAAAAATGGAGCAAATGCAGAACGAATATGGGCCCAGCCCCACCGCCCAGAATATCCTTGTGGATTGCTACAAGTATTTCTTGATGAGCGAGGGAAAAATAGTGGACGATGCCTTCGCCGCAGCGCTTGCGAAACTTGCCGTTCTCAACATTGAAGAGGCATCATGGAGCCTGCGGTCGTTGCAAAGATTGAGAGGAGATGTGCTTGCGCAAATTGACTGGTTAAGGCGCAACAACTTTCCGACAGCGGCGGAACAGCTCGAGCAAAAGTACAATGCCGCTTTGGCTCAATTGACCGAGCCCGAAGGCCTGGAAAGCGAAAGCCGGGCAGCTCCTTGATGGCGGTGTGCAGTCTTTACCCAAAGAGATAGATAGCGCTGGTATGGACGTTACCGAGATCACGACTAAAAGCGCCCTCACCAGGTCGCGAATTGCCGGTGTCGAGTATGTCATCAATCCCTATCTTGGCTGTGCCCATGGCTGCAAATACTGTTATGCCGGCTTCATGGCCAAGTGGTCGAAGCATCATGCGGGTAGTCCGTGGGGTTCATTTGTTGAAGTCAAGGTGAACATTGCAGCGGTTCTGGAGCGGGAGCTTCGTTCCAGGCGCAAGACAGGTGCTGTTATGCTCTCCAGTGTCTGTGATCCATACCAGCCGCTGGAGGCACGCTACCGGTTGACCAGGCAGTGTCTGTCGCTTCTTGTCGAATATGGCTGGGAAATTGACATCCTTACCAGGTCGCCCCTTGTGACCAGAGACTTGGACATTTTGCAGAAGGCAGACAAGGCGAGGGTTGGGATTTCCATCCCCACCGACGATGAGCATGTCCGCAAGTGTCTCGAGCCCCATTCACCGCCCATTTACCGCCGACTTGATGGCCTGAAGCAACTGCACGACGCAGGAATAAAAACCTGGGTCTTCATTGCTCCCATTCTCCCGATGAGCCCCGCAAAGCTCTGTGAAGCGATTCGTCCCAACGTAGATTATGTTCTGATCGATCGACTGAACTATCGAAGGAGGATGGAGCAGGTATTCCGCAAGAAAGGATGGAGTCATGCCCTGAGCGATGCGTATGCGGCAGAAACCGAAGCCAGGTTGCTCGATTTACTAAAGGACAAAGCGAGACTTGTTTGAGGTGTGCTTGGAGTGTTCCTGCCGGCATGTTCTATTCCCCCGCAAGAACCCTCTCTCAGGATTCTTGCCGCTCGGAATTCACAAACAAGTCGAGTGGGGATGTCGCAGTGCTTTTACGCCAGGTCGTGGAGCGCAGTGGCGCTCATGAAAACAGTTTTGCGGATCAGGCCTTCTTTGGGCAGGCGATCCAGGTCGACCAGGTGAATGCGGGCGCCCAATCCAAGAGCGCGGCGCAGCTGGCTGCGCAAGCCTTCCAGATACTGCGAGCGACTCTCTCTGGGGAGCTCCCTGGCGGGAGATCGAGCTATCATGATTTCAAGCCGTTCGCCGATGCCGTGTCGAGTGTGCACTATCACGCGGATATCTTCTATTGCCGGATCGATTCCCGTCAACAGCTCCTCGACCTGCTCCGGATAAAGGGGAATTCCCCGTACTGAGAGACGGTTGTCGGTTCTGCGAAAGACGGGAGATATCCGAGCCAGATTCCTGCCGCACGGACAGGGGCTTTCGTGCATGACGGTCACATCTCCGGTGCGATAACGAACGATCGGATAACCTTCGGTTGTGAGCGTTGTGATGACCAGCTCCCCTTCCTGCCCATGAGCAACCGGCTCGCCCGTTACGGGGTTGACGATTTCCGCCAGGAATTGATCTTCGGCCCAATGCAGTCCGCTCTTGTGCCGACATTCTCCGGCCATGCCCGGCTCTACCATCTCACTCACCCCATAGAGACCGTATACCGGGACACCGAAAGCGGCTTCCAGGTGCTGCCGGGTTTCTTCAGCCAACGGGTCAGGGCCCAGCAGGATAAGTTTCAGGTGAAGGTTCTCGGGGTCCGTCTGCTGCCTTTTCATGGTTTCCACGATATGCAGCGCAAAAGCGGCGGTGGTGGCCAGGACGGTGGAGCGAAAATCTTGCATGATCTGCAGCTGCAAAGTGGCCGATATCATGGCTGAAGGAGCCAGGGTTGCTCCCAGGCTTTCAACGGCCTGGTTGAATGTCAGCGCTCCCGGGAAAAGGCTGAAATTGAATGCCACCTGCACAATATCCCGATCAGTCACGCC
>JAVEVM010000396.1:0-4593 GCA_034005055.1 Desulforhabdus sp.
TCAACTGCGTTAGAATCAGGTCGAGGCGAAGTATGTAACCCCGTATAGGCTTGGGCTTTTCTATGGCAACAGCTCGATAGAATGAAACCGAAATATATTATGTCAAAGTGGGTCAAGGTCTGCCGTGCCTGGTAATGCACGGCGGATTGGGCATGGATCACACCTATCTGCATCCGTGGCTGGACCCGCTTGAAGATCAGCTACAGCTCATCTATTATGATCATCGCGGCAATGGCAGGTCAGACCGTCCACCCGCTGAAACCCTTAACCACGAGCAGTTCAGCAAAGATGCCGATGCACTGAGATATCGGCTCGGCTACAGCCGAGTCGCTGTGATCGGTCATTCCTACGGCGGCTTCATCGCCCTCGAGTACGCCCTGCGCTACCCGAAGAAGATCAGCCATTTGATTTTGCTCAATACGGCTCCCGCATACAATTACGGTGCGGAAATAAGAGCGAACCTGAATCGAAAGAATCCGTCACCGGAGATCCTGAACGCATTCAGATCTTCAACCCCTTCCGAGGCCTCTGAATTGGAGCGGCTCTTTCATACCGTACTGCCGCTTTATTTTCATCGATTCAATCCCAAGTTGGCACACCGCCTTTTTGCAGACGTCATCTGGAGCACTTCGGCCGCTGCTCGCAACCAACACCTATTGCCCAGTTACAACGTAATTGCGCACTTAAAAGAGATCGAAATCCCAACGCTCATACTGGTTGGTCGAGACGATTTTGTATGCCCCCCTTCGCAGGCAGATTTGCTCCATCAGCACATCTCCGGCTCAGAGCTCGTCATCTTTGAGCAAAGCGGCCATTTCCCCTATGTTGAGGAGCCAGAGGCGTTCTTCCTCTCCGTCCGCTCATGGCTCAAGCGCGTGAGCTGACCCGAATACGCTTCCTCGGTACAAAGTGCGTTCTCACCCTAGAGGACGCAGATTACACCCAGAAGCTTTCCAGCCCTCAATAGGAGATTTGCGCTGGAATAAAACAGGCAGTCCTTTGCGCTCCGATCTACTTGTCTCCCCAAAGATCCTTCAGCCGTTTGTCTCGACCGCAGCCGTACCGGTAAAATTTATAGCGAACGGGATTCTTCCTGTAGTAGTTTTGGTGATATTCCTCTGCTGGGAAGAAGGTCCCAGCGGGCACAATTTCAGTAGCAACAGGCTGTTTTGGATTCCCTGTTTTTTCGAGCTGCTCTTTCGATTTTTCGGCCAGCATTTTCTGCTCTTCACTGTGGTAGAAAATCGCCGTGCGATATTGATTCCCCCGGTCGCAGAACTGCCCGCCCGCATCGAATGGATCAACATTGCGCCAGAAGACTTCCAACAATCGGGAATAATCTATTTTGTTCGGATCATATACGACCTGTATGGCCTCGGCATGACCGGTGCCGCCTGTCGAGACCTCCTGATAAGTCGGATTCTCTTTGTAACCGCCAGTGTACCCTACAGTGGTTGAAACAACACCATCCAGTTTGTCGAAAGGATGCTCCATGCACCAGAAGCACCCTCCCGCAAAGGTCGCTGTCATCATATTGTTCTTCTCCGTACCTCCTTGAACGCTGTTCAGGAGGAAAGGCACAACCAGACCACAAACGGTCAGCAGTAGCAGGAAAAAGTGGGTTTTCATGGGCTTTTCCCTCCAGATCGCCAGCTCCAGATGTTGAGAGTTTTATCTAAATTAAACATCCAGATCTATCTAACAATATGGTGTCATATATTCAAAGCATGTGTTGCCAGGAAAATTAATCTTAACCTTGCTACACGCTCTCTCCGGCTATTGATGCGAGGCTGGTTGAAATGTGAAACCCATCTTCGTCAATCTGCCATTGTCCACAGGGCAAGCCCGGTTTGTTGGTCAAAACCACGAACAAGCGTCGGCTCGTCGAAAGCCTGCAATATGTATTCGCAGGCAAAGATGACGGTGCCGGGCGCAAGATGGCCGCCGTACGCCCTGCCCTGCGTATTTGCCAAGGTGACGTGCGCGTGAACCATCGGCTTTTCATCCTTTATGGAAACATTCCCCAAAAGCGCTGTGATCTCCAGCTCTTCCTCAAATTCCATGAATCCGTACTCGCGCTTCTTTTGATCGTAATAGCCGATGCGCGCTCTTTGCACCGCACCTATCGCTTCCAACCGGCCGCAGCCAACCTGCGCCTCCAGACAAATGCGGGTGAGCTCTTTCAGAAGGTCAGCCCCGTAACGCAATCGCCCCATGTACATCTGCCCCGGTTTGATTCTTCGCATACCTACCATTTTTTCTCCTTTCATAAATAGTATTCTAATCTGCTCACTGTTCCTGTAAGAACAAAAAACGCCTCCGCAACGGAGCAACAATTTTGACGTATCCTTTCCTCTGTGATACCAAAGCAAAGCTCGAATAATGCAAGACCACGGCAACCCAAAATATGGGCGCAAAATGCAAGGAAAAGATGAAAGAATCCACCTGGGCGGCACCGCACGAACACCGGAAGCTGTTATCTCTTTGTATTTTTTAGGCCTTGAGTTTGCCGAGCTCCCAATCGAAGATCCGCAGAAATTTCGCAACGATATTCACCGATATCAAGCCGCAAGGCAAGAAACAGGCCTTTACTATCTCTGCCATGGGCCTCGCGAGGGCGGCCCAAACGACTTGAAAGCCATCGAGTCGGTCTATTTTCCCAAATTGACCGAGATCATCTCCCTTATGCCCCAACTGGAGATGCGCGTGCTAACCATGCATCTCTGGATGGACCCCCGTTTTTTGAAGCGACACACGATCCAGTATAAGATCGGCTTGTTGAAGAGACTGACCGCTGTTGCCCAACACGCTGGAATCATTCTGTGCCTCGAAAATTTAAGTGAAACTGCGGAGCATTTGGCGGAGGTCTTCTCGGCGGTGCCGCTGCTCAAAATGACTCTCGACCTCGGGCATGCGGAGCTGCTATCGGAACAAAACACCAGCTATGGCTTTCTGGAACAATATCCGGATCGAATTCGCCACATCCATCTGCACGACAATCGGGGCGGACAGTCTTCGGAGGATGACCTGCACCTGCCGGTGGGCGCCGGATCTATTGATTTCGCCAGGATCTTTGAGGCCATACGGGCGGTCGGCTACAATGGTACTATGACACTAGAGCTCAAGCCGCAGGAAATTGAGCAATGTTTCGACTATGTCAGGACTCTGCTGCAGAGGTGAGGAAGGATGAAAGCCAAGCAGGCAATGATCGCCATTGAAGCGGCCATCATCGCTCCCAGTTTAATGACGATTTTATATTCTAATTCGATTATCAGTTGCCAAAATCTGCAACAAAACCTGTGTGAGAACCCGACTTTACTCGAAGGTCGGATACCGGATGCCGATTTAGGATGCGAATGTTGGAGGGCGAATCGGATATCTGTTCAGCGGCATTTCTTATCCGGTTCGGCTGCAACCGCAGGAACCTTTGTCGTTGCGTTTTACCGATGTGTCACTGCTCGCGACAGGCCCCACGTGGCAACGAGTCCGGCAGCCAAATACAAGAGTGCGGCTGTAACGAAGGTAGCACGCAGACCAAAAGATGCAGCCACGCCAACCCCCAACATTGGGGCAACAGCCCGTGCCCCGGAGCTGATTGAATTATCCAGCCCGTATACTGCACCTTCCTCACCCAATTGAGTGTAGCTTGCCAACAAGGCGCTGACGGAGGGTACAATCCCTCCCAGAGCGACTCCGGCCAGAGCCTGAAGTGCCAACAATTGCCAGCCTTCAGTCACCAGGCTCTGTAAAAGGTAGAGAACAAACGAGCAGAGAGAAGCGACAATGAGAATGGGTTGATGGCCGATCCGGTCGCCCAGACGCCCTAGATACACGGCGCTGAGCGTTGTGGCAGCCGAGGCGATCCCGACGACAAACCCCGTCAAGGTATTCACCCGAGCTGTGTCAACCAGTAATCTTTCAATGAAGAGCGGTAAAACGGGAATAAATATCATCCGCCCGAGCTGGTTCATAAAACGCAAAAGAAATGTGACGGCTACTGCGGGCACCGACAAAATCCGTCCCCAAAGAATCACGAAGCTGTCACGCTTCTCCTTCAGGTGTTTGCTCGCATCGAATTCCTCTTGCACGCCGAAATGCACCATAAAGCCGGCCAGAAGCAAAAGCACAGCGGTAGCATAGAAGGCGGCCCGGTAGCCAAAGGCGTCGGCGATAGCACCGCCCAGCATGGGCCCCAAAGCGACGCCTGTCCCAAGCCCCATCTGCAACAGACCCATGGCATAGCCAATGCGCTCCCGGGGCACTACGGAAGCAACCAGCGCATTCGCGGCGCCGATGGTGCCTGTGATGAGCCCCTGGACGGCACGCAGAAGCACCAATTCTTCGGCGGACCGCACGAAAGCCATCAGCAGCAAAATAAATGCACCGCCGAACATAGCACGCTCCACCATGACTTTGCGTCCAAAGCGGTCCGCAAGCGCTCCCCAAAATGGCGAAGCGATCATCATTGTGAAAGCCTGGCAGGAAAAGACCAGACCCACGAGCAAATCAAGATTGAGGCGAGCCGCACTGCCCAACCTTTTTACATAAAGCGGCAGGAAAGGAAATATGCTGGAAAAACCGACCGCCGTGATG
>JAVEVM010000397.1:0-4581 GCA_034005055.1 Desulforhabdus sp.
CCGAATAAGTGCTATATTTTCAGTTGTTGGCGGACTTCAAAGCTCAAAGCGCTTGTGAAATATTTCTTGCTCTCGCTGAGATATAATTGTAAGTTATAGTGATTTCAATAAATTATACTTTTTCTCGGAGCCTGATCAATGCCGCGATACATGCCGAAAACCCTAGCAAAAACTATCCACTACGTTGCTTATCATGCTGCAGGCGAATACGGCCTGTTCTGGGATTCAGCCGGTACCATGCCGTGGAAAGAGCTCTACTGGGCCTTGCAGGAAGACCCTTCATTGCGCTTCGTCCGGCAAAGCCATATTGTTGAACTGAATTATCTGCAGGTAGAAATACCTATCAAACTGGAAGACAACCTGCTCCATCTGCGTGACGGATTTCCCCTTCCCGAATATCCGGTTTGCGAAAATCCTCCCGGCCGGCTCTTTTTCGCCTGCCCGAGAAAACCGTTCGGAGCCATCCTGAAGCACGGATTGGTTCCGTTTGGCCGCGATTTTTTGCCGCTTGCCGCAGACGAAGAGCTTGCACTGAGAATTGGCAGGAGACGCGATTCGAAACCGCTGCTGGTTGAAGTTCTCGCCGGCAAAGCCAGGGCCGCCGGTATCTTATTCCGTACCGCGGGTCCGGAGCTCTATCTGGTTGAATCCCTGGCGATGGAATATTTGCAGCTCCCACCGATGCACGAGGAAGAATTAGTGAAGCTGTCGACCAGGAAGAAGGAAAAGGCTTCGGCCAAACCGGCGAGCATGCCTGCGCCCGGCTCATTCCTCGTTAATGTCGACCATTTTCAAGAGGCGATGGGCGCAGGGAAGCGGCCTTTGAGTGATGGTAAGAATGCCCGAAAAGGGAAGAAGGGCTCCGACTGGAAGCGTGAAGCGAGAAAAGGCAATGATCGCCGAAAAAGAACGGTGTGAGACGTGTGGGATTTATAGTCTTCTATTGATTTGTGAGGCATACTCTTTGAAGATCGTTCTTTAGCTATTGGGGGCTGCGCCTCCCAGGTAAGCGGCTTGTACTTCGGGATTGGCCATCAAGGCCGAACAGGTGTCTTCCAGAACAATGTTGCCGACCTCCATGACATAGCCTCGATGGGCCAGTTTCAAAGCCGCGCGAGCGTTCTGTTCAACCAGCACCATGGTCACGCCGGATTGATTGATTTCCTTTAATGTCTGAAAGATCATTCTAACCAACAGGGGAGCAAGACCAAGACTCGGCTCATCCAGGAGCAGGATTTTGGGCTGACTCATAAGTGCTCGCCCGATGGCCAGCATTTGCTGTTCGCCGCCGCTTAATGTTCCCGCAAGCTGGTGACGACGTTCGGCGAGAACTGGAAAAAGCTCGTAGACTCTTTCCTGGGTCTCGTTGATCTGCGCCGAATCCTTGCATGTGTAGGCACCCAAGTTCATGTTTTCCTGTACCGTCAAGGTCCCGAACATTCGTCTGCCTTCGGGTACCTGGGCGATCCCGTGCTCCACCACCTCGTGTGCGGCGAGTTTATGCAACGGGGTCTTATCCATGAATATAGCGCCGCCGGCGGCCCTCACCAATCCGCTTACAGCCAGCAGTGTGGTCGATTTGCCCGCGCCGTTTGCTCCCAGGATGGTGACGATCTCCCCTTCCCTCACCCGGAGATTGATTCCATGGAGAACCTCTATCCCGCCGTACTTTACTCTGAGATCGACAATCTCCAGAAGCATCTACTCGTCTTCCTCAGTACCCAGGTAGGCCTCGATTACTCGACGATCCCGTTTAATTTCATCCGGTCGTCCTTCGGCTATTTTTGATCCGTATTCCAACACCACGATGTTTTCACACACTCGCATGACCAAGCTCATGTCGTGCTCGATCAGGAGCACGGTAACACCTCTGTTGCGAATTTTCTCAATAAGAGAAACCAGGTTAATGGTCTCTTGCTCGTTCATTCCCCCGGCCGGTTCATCGAGAATTAAAAGGCGCGGCTCAGTAGCCAGGGCTCGGGCAATTTCGAGCAGACGCTGATTGCCGTAGGAAAGATTCTTGGCCAGCTGGATCGCCTGTTCTCTCAATCCAATGAATTCGAGCTCACCTAGTGCTGTTGCCACCGCTGCACGTTCTTCCCTGCGCTGCCTGGGAGTGTGCAGAAGAGATGAGAGCACCCCTGATTTCATTCGACAGTGGCGGCCTGAAAGTACGTTTTCAAGTACTGAAAGATTCTGAAAAAGGCGTATGGTTTGGAAAGTCCTGGCCACACCTAACGCGATGATGCGGTGAGTGGCGAGGCGTGAGATCGGTTGCTGATTGAACACTATTTCGCCCTGATCGGCTTTATAGATACCTGTGATCAAGTTAAAGACAGTCGTTTTGCCGGCTCCATTGGGTCCGATCAGCCCGACGATTGCCCCACTCTCAACCTCGAAAGAAACATTACTGACAGCGGTCAAACCTCCAAAATTCTTGGTGAGTCGTTTTACTGCAAGAAGACTCATGCCCTGCCCTCTTCGTCCCCAAGACCCCTCAAATCGTAGGTGCGAGGTCGGTGCGGCAGGATTCCTTGTGTGCGAAAGATCATCATCGCCACCATGGCGGCACCGAAGACCAACATCCGCGCATTGGCGAATTCCCGAAAGACTTCCGGCAGCCCCACTACCAGGAATGCCCCCAGCAACATGCCCGGTATACTGCCCGAGCCGCCCAGGATAACAATCACAAACATCAGCACCGATTCCCAAAAGCTGAACGACTCGGGAGAAATAATGGTCATCTTGGCAGCATAGATATTGCCCACCATGCCGGCCCAGGCTGCTCCGACTACGAAGCACGCCAGCTTGTAGTGGGAAGTGTTGATGCCGCTTCCTTCGGCGGCCACCTCGTCTTCACGCAAGTAATTGAGAGCTCGACCGAAGCGCGAATACTCAAGCAAATGGAACAGCAAGACGGTCGCTGCGGCGAAGGCCCAGATGAGATAAAAAAACTGGTAGGGAGATCGGATCGTCAATCCAAATAATGTAGGTCGATCTATACCGAATATGCCGTTGGCTCCTCCGGTGATGCCGAAGACGTTGTTGATGAGAGCGATGCGGACAATTTCCCCCACCCCGATGGTGACGATGCAAAGGTAGTCGCCGCGCAGGTGAATGATGGGGCGGGCAACAATCAGAGCAAACATTCCAGCGGCAAAGGCGCACAAAGGAATGAGCCAGAGAACCGGAATACCGAATTTGGTGTTGATAATCGCGGCCGTGTAGGCGCCGATGGCGTAGAAAGCGGCATGGCCCAGATTGAAGAGTCCGGCGTGCCCCACGATTAGATTCAGGCTGAGTGCCAAGATGGCGTAAATACCAATGCTGTTCAGGACATCGACCCAGTAGGCATTCAGAAACAGAGGAAGCAGAGCCACAATAGCCGAAACCCCAATGTAGACAACTCTTCGTCGGTCGATCATACTTTCTCTGCAACCCGCTCGCCCAGCAGGCCGGTGGGCCGTAAAATAAGGATCAGAATGAGTACACAAAAAGCAATTGCGTCTTTCCAGGCTATGGAAAGGTACGCGGCTCCCATCGCCTCAATGACCCCTAGCAAGAGCCCGCCCACCATGGCACCTGGAATATTCCCGATGCCGCCGAGAATTGCCGCTGTAAAGGCCTTAAGGCCATACACCCAGCCCATGGTAAAATTGATCTGGCCATAGTACAAACCGACCATCAAACCTGCAACTCCTCCAAGGGCGGGACCCAGTAGAAAGACCATGAGGATTACACGATTCACATCGATTCCCATCAAACGAGCGGCCCCTTGATCTATGGCGGCGGCTCGAATGGCAGTGCCCACCTTGGTCTTCTGTATAAAGAAATAAAGAGCGCTCATCATAACAATGGAGGCGATCAGAATTAGAATCCTCACCAGTGGTATATAGAGACCGAAAAGGTAGATTGCGCTCTTGGGAAGGATATTCTGGGGGTAGACCTGAAATCGTGCCCCATAGATCAACATTACCGTGTTCTGGAGAAATATGGAGGCTCCCAGTGCTGAAACGACAGCTGAAAGTCTAGGTGATTCCCGCAACGGGCGATACGCCAAACGATCGAGCAGCGCTCCCACCAGTCCAACCAGGCCCATGACCATGACCGCAAGTACCAAAACGCCCGCAAAAGGACCAAGGTGATCCGTTAATGCCATGGAAGTCAGAAGAGTCAGTCCAAGATAAGCACCGATGGTGAACAGATCGCCGTGGGCAAAGTTAATCAGTTTGAGGACACCGTAAACCATGGCATAGCCCAGCGCAATGAGCGCATAAATGCCCCCCACCGCCAAGCCGTTGGTCAGTTGCTGGAAAAATTGTTCCATTAATTCGTGTTCACCGGAAAGGATTAAAAAAGATCAGCGCACGAGGTATTCAGTGCGCTGATCACAGAAGAGTCATTAGGGCATCAGGATGAACTGCCCCTCTTCGTTCACTTCATATACGCGGTAGACTTCGCCGTCACGATCCCCCTTCTCATTGAAAGAGATCTTTCCGTTCAATACGGGGAAATCCTTGATCTCATTATGCAGTTAGTCCGCGAGCTTGTCCGGGTCGGTTGATCCGGTCTGGGCAATGG
>JAVEVM010000398.1:0-4579 GCA_034005055.1 Desulforhabdus sp.
CCATAGTCAGTCAATCCCCTCGAAAAAGATGCAGTCCACTGCTATTATTAATACCCTCAAGCAGATGATTCAAAATAATCCAAGGGTGTTGATGTGACAAGCTGGTTTACATCGAGAAAAAATGGCGAGTTTTGCCTGGCATGAATGACAAGGAGACGGCAGGTGGACATCGACAAATTGGAGAACCGCAAGCCATTAGAATTTCAGCCATGCGAGCAGTGTACCGGTACAGGTTTGGTTTGCGGGGTTGTACCGGTCATAGACTCAAAGAGCTGCTGTGTTGACTATGCCAACGCTGTATGCCCGCGGTGTAACGGTTCCGGGGTGATGAGACGGAGTGATTTGTCATCAGCACGTGGGCTGAGGCCTGCTCAATCAGGCAGTTTGCTTAACAAACCAGAGCAATAGAACGGGTAATATGATAAAGCAGCAATTTCTTCGACCTCTACTTCATGGCACTTTTACATTCGTTCTCCTCGCCTTAAATACGCTGATCTTCGCAAGTCTCTTATTGATCATCATTCCTTTTAAAATCCTTGCTCCCAATGAGAAGTTGAAGCGTTGCAGTTACAAAGCAATGGAATGGTTCGCACAAACCTGGGTGGACGGCAACACATTGATCTTTCGGCTTACCCAAAAGACGCAATGGGAAGTTAAGTGGCCAAGTACGGCGCTTCAGCTTGACGGCTGGTATCTCATCATTTCCAATCATCGTTCCTGGGCTGATATTCTTGTACTGCTGGCCGTCTTTAACCGCAAAATCCCCTTCCTCAAGTTTTTCATCAAGCGGGAGCTGTTGCGGTTTCCGTTATTGGGGCTCATCTGGTGGGCATTGGACTATCCCATTATGAAAAGATATTCGAAAGAATACCTACGAAGGCACCCGCAGAAGAAAGGAAGAGATCTGGAGACAACGCGGCGCGCATGCGAAAAATTCAAAGATACTCCCGTATCGATTCTTAATTTTTTGGAGGGTACCCGGTTCACACACGCCAAACACGCAGTGCAAAAGTCGCCATACCGCCACCTTCTGGTACCAAAGGCAGGCGGTATAGCCTTTGCCCTCTCGGCAATGGGAGAACGTTTCTGTGAGATTCTAAACGTGACAATCGTTTATCCCATAAGCAATTTCCGCTTCTGGCACATGCTGAACGGTAAGCTTCCCCGACTGGCGGTTCGAATAGAAACCATATCGATCCCCGCAGATGCTTTGGCCAAAGATTACCAAACTGATTCCGAATTTCAAATACGGTTTCGAGAATGGGTCAATCAACTGTGGCAGCAAAAGGACCAGTTGATAAACGACATTCTTATCGGCTACGGCCAGTCAACTTGAGACTGAAGCCAAACAATGCATTTATAATTCTTCTTCCTGCTCGTAAGCGGAAACCGTCAGATGTCTTTCCACGAAATCAAGCAGGCGTTTCCCATCTTCTGTAGGAACCCAGCCGACTCCCTCACACTCGGGGCAGTCAATCGCTTCGCTGTGATCTTCTATGTAAACTACTCCCGTGCCCCAGCATTTCCAGCATTTTTTTTCCAATTCCGGCAGGCCCATGAAGCGCTCTCTATAGTCTGATTTGAAATGGAATATGCAATCTTGTTCGCTCCTTATTGTATCACGAGCATCTATCTGCCAGATTTGAAGCCCATATACTGAAGGGGGTTTACGGCGAAATCAGAAGCAACTCGGTATAATCACATGAGCTTTGGCTTCTTTACGATTGCGAATTACCGGGTCGTATTTTCGTTCCCTCTGCACACGCTCTACACGAATTCTGTCGTCCACCCAGGTGAGCTTCACGGTCTGATAGGGGTTGGACAAGGATGACTGCTGTAATGGTAAACGATGGCGGGTAAAGAACATCATGCGGCTTTTTGACCATCGTTTCGGATAGTATTCAAGCGGGACAAATTCGTAAGCGCCGCTGTACACCATAGCACGAGCAACAACATGGCGAGGTGGCGATATGATAGCTTTCTTCAGCCTTTTTTCGATTTGCCTGACAGCCGATGGGCTCACATTCAAACCGACTACTTGGGTGGGGAATTCATCGCCACTCGGGCTCTTGCCAAAATTCCTTTTCACTGTTGCCAAGTCTTTCAACAGGTGCCTGGCATCCCAGAAGTCCAGATCGGTATAAATGTGATAACTGTATTTCGTCTGGCTTGGATGACAATAAATGATCCTGGCCATGAACCTCTCCTTTGCTGGATTATTTAGCTGCAGCCACAGCCACACCCGCAAGAGTCGCCATGATCGACCTCGGCTTCCATGATCGCAACATGATCGAGGGCATAACGTCCCACCAGATTCTTGATCTCTTCCAACGTAAGGTAATGAACGAACGTCTCTTCCACGTGGGCAATCTGTTGCGCGCAAGATTTCACGGTCTCGTCCATCACCCTGAGAGTGGGGGAAATCAGCAGAGTGTCTAGCTTTTCTATTCCTTCCGCCTCACTCACGATGCAAAGTGGAAACCAGCTTTTTGTCGATTTTAGAAAACCCACATAGAACATTTTGGCTGGAAATTTGTCGAAAAAAGCTTGCTGGCTGAAAAGCTGCATATTTCAGATCCCTTCTTTATAACTCGGGTCAGAATAATATTGATTTTACTTTAATCTTTTCGATACGTTTTATCAATGTGTCAGACTCCAGGAACTTTATGATCTTCGGGCAGTCCCATCCTCAAGCATCCACAGTATATTTTTCAAGGTAGCCGCGGGGAGTCACCATCCAGCCTTCCCAAAGATAGGACTTGCTGTTGCCGATAAGCAGTATGGATTGCATATCCACCTCTTCGATGGGAATGTCGCCCAGTGTGGTCAGGCACTGCCATTCTCCTTCCCGCATAGCACCGCGAACGACGGCAGCAGGAGTGGAATGCGGTCGATGGCGGAGGATCACCTGCTGAGCCGCAGCCAGCAGATTCGGGCGGGTTTTGCTGCGCGGGTTGTAGATCGCGATCACAAAGTCGGCCGAAGCGGCGGCATCCAATCGTTTCTCAATGACATGCCAGGGGGTGAGATGATCGCTGAGACTGATAGCGGCAAAATCATGCATCAAAGGAGCCCCCACCCGAGAAGCGGCTGCATTGAACGCAGCCACTCCGGGAATCACTTCAATGGAAAAATCGATTCCTGTATCCCGTTTCCCAGGACAGGAAGAAATGCGCAGATCCTTTTGCCGGCAGATATCGAAAACGAGCCCCGCCATGCCGTAAATTCCCGCATCGCCGCTGGAGACAATCACCACCCGGTGTCCCTTTGATGCTTGATCGATAGCCGCCTGACATCGCTCGATCTCTTTTCGCATGCCGCTCGAGATGATCTTTTTTCCTTCCGTCAGATCCGAGATCAAATCCAAATACATCTTGTATCCGACGACAACTTCAGCAGCACTCAAAGCTTCCAGGGCTTTCGGTAACAGATAGGACCGATGGCCGGGCCCAAGACTCACTACAGTTAGATTGCCCGCGCCACGGCCAGTGTAACGTTGGCTGTTTTGCGCTTCGGTATTATGAGGTCGCCCGGTTGTGCGCTCAGTAGAGCCGCTGCTTCGCATACGCTTGCCACTCCTACGTGTATTTCCACCAAATCGGATGGGTTGGGGACGGATACGTTTTTGATTTCCGGCCCGGAATAGAATTGAATCGGTCGGTCAAGCCATTCTGCCGTTTCCAGGATAGCAGGTTCTTCCGCCTTTAAATCGATACTGGCAATATTGCGGATGGATCGCATGGACAATTTCTCGTCAGCAAAGACCTTTTGCAGTAAAGCGATCATCTCACCCGACGAGGTTCCTTTGTTGCAGCCCAGGCCCACCACCAGATTGTGCGGACGGAGATGGAGGGATTCCGTGCTAGCCGGTGCGAGGTATTCCGAAACCCAGATACCCGGCGAAACACCTGCTGAGGGTTGCGCCTCGATGGCGGCTGAGATTGCAGCACGCCCGCCGTCTTTTTCTTTAGCCGCCGGCTCTGCATCTCTTGTCTCGGGCAGCCAGATGAGGTTTCGTTCATTTTTCAGGTAATCTCTCAACCGCCTGCCCGGATCGAAGATCCAGATCGTTTCATTTTCCAGAAAGGAGCGCGTCAGTCGCGCAACCATTCCAGGGTTTTCTATTTCGAGCCTGGCTTCTTTCGCAATGAGGTCCAAAGCGGGCTTGTGATGGACATCGGAAGCGGTAGTGATGATGGCCTGCCCTTCAACCATTTGTGCCACGCGCTGTGCGAGCCGGTTGGCCCCGCCCAGATGACCCGACAGGAGACTGATAACAAACTTTCCCTTTTCATCGAGCACAACCACCGCCGGATCCTGCGCCTTGTGCTTCAGGAGCGGCGCAATCAGACGAACAACAATGCCTGTTGCCATAATGCAAATGAGGGCGTCGTGCTTTGGCCATATTTTCGAGATCAATGTGCCCAGTCGGCCATAGCCTGCGGCTCCCATTGCCAGAGCAAAATCATGTCGCTTCGGCACATAGCAGACGCTGCCCGGCAGTCCTTTTTGCAGTTGCAGAGCAAGACCGGTGCCGTGCCGCGTTATGGCAACAATGCCAACGGACAAGGGTAATCGT
>JAVEVM010000399.1:0-4577 GCA_034005055.1 Desulforhabdus sp.
AGATTGGATCGACCCAAAATGCGACCCTACAGAATTGTACTGGCCGATGACCATCTGATGTTTCGCCAGGGGGTAAAGCGGATCATTGAGGAGATCCCCGATCTTGAGATTGTTGGAGAAGTCAATGATGGACTTGAGTTGTTGAAGGCTCTGAAAACCACCGCCACTGACATGGTGATTCTTGATATTTCCATGCCTAACCTGCGAGGAATTGAAGCCACCCATGAGATCAAAAACTCCAATCCTTCCATTAAAGTTCTGATTCTGACCATGCATAAAGACAAAGAACATCTTTTTCATGCCATGTCGGCCGGTGCCGAAGGCTATCTGCTCAAAGAGGATGCCGACACGGAGCTCTTTTCTGCAATCGAGAGGATTCGCCAGGGAGGAGTGTATGTTTCACCTCTTTTGTCATTTCAAATCGCCGATGTTTTATTTGACCGCAAGAAGAAGGACAGCACCGATATTGCCGCCGAGGCGCTGACTGTTAGAGAAAGGGAAGTCCTGAAGCTAATCGCGGAGGGAAAATCGAGTAAGGAGATGGCAAGTCTCCTTTGCATCAGTGTGCGCACCATTCATCATCATCGAGCTAATATGTTGAAAAAACTAAGAATAAAAAAGACTGCAGATCTTATAAAATATGCCATTCGTAAAGGATATACCTCGACTATCGTTTAGCAGCCTTTTTGCTAAGCACTCGACCTGTTCTAACGGTAACCGGCCAGGCGCAAAGTGGCCACGAAGCAATTTCGTGCCCGTGTGCGTGCCCGTACCCGAATCGGGCACGCACATGCAAACGGGCATGGGCACGTGAAGTGATAGTTAGATTCGGTGAACGGTTACCTCTAAAGCCTTTTGTCGGAAAGCGGAAATATCATCCTGTACGACAAGAATTGCTGCTGCTTTTTTGTTGGGAAGCGCAGGTTCCGGAATCAGTCTGGTCCGGAACCTGCTCTTCAGAAAAAAGTAGGGCAGGCGAGACAACTGTTTAATATTATCGAATCATCCAAGCTCATATTCAATAGGCAAAGATACGCATTTTTGCATGGTCAAAACTACCTATAACAAAGTGTAATCGATAAATCGTTGCTGACTGGTTGATTGGCCGAAGAGAAAAACTTTCCATTTCGCCGGTGCGCCGTAAGTTTAGCGAGCCCTATTGAGTGGTTTATTTTCCAGCTGTAGAAGCTTACCCCGACGCTGCTTCGAGAAGTCTCAAAACGAGTTGACATTTCAATGCTAATCAGATATTCAAGAAAAGTCTCACGATCAGGAGAATGCTTTCACTTTCAAATTGGAATGAGAGCTGCGATTTTGCCGTTAAACCTGCCAATAGAGTCGACTTCCAAATCTTATCGGTTGCTGGCCGATTGTGCGATATTGCAGCACAGAAAACATCTTTTGGTTTCAGCCATACGTTTGGCGAAGCCTCCTGACGGAGCAGGCTCCTGGCATGCTGATTCAAGCGGGCACTCCAATACCGGCTCGCCTGAATACTCCGGCCGACCAACTGGACAACGAGCTTCGAACCGGAGTGTGTCTGCTCAAAGCGCCAATGGGTTTTGATTCGTTACAGTTTTTACAGGTGAAGGGTGGTTCACGGTTTTTTTTCCGGTGAAACCAAATGAAAAAAAGCACAAATTTGAAAGGAGGACCTGGCCTTGGCTTTCCAACCATCAAAACAAGTTTACTCGGGAAAAATCAGGGAAGTCACTTTGGGTGTAGGTGACAAAGCAGTGACAGTAGGTGGAAAGACGTCCTATGCTTTTCATACCTTTGAAGGAGAAATGCCCAACCCCCCTAGAGTGGCAATGGAAATTTGGGACAAGGATCCCAGCGCGGATTGGTCGGAAACGGCAAAAACGCCGTTTAAGGACGTCTTGAGCGACCCGGTCGCATGGGCCAAAAAATGCGTGAATGAATACGGCGCAGAGATTCTCGTGGTGCAGACCAAGAGCTCCGATCCGAACGTCGACAATAAAGCCGCTGAGGACGTTTCCGAAGTTGTTAAGAAAGTTGTGGACGCGGTGGACGTTCCGGTCATCGTCTGGGGTGTTGCCAACCATGAAAAAGATGTCGAAGTGATGCGTGCGGTTGCCGAGAAATGCTCCGGCAAGCGGCTTGCGGTCTCCCCTGTGGAAGAAGGCGACTACAAGCAAATCGGTGCGGCCTGCCTCGGTTACAAGCATGCGATCGTTGCCTCCTCCCCCATTGATGTCAACCTCGCCAAACAGCTCAATATTCTGCTCGGAAATCTCGGTGTTAAGGATCAGGACATCGTGATCGATCCCACCACTGGTGGCCTCGGCTACGGTTTGGAATACACCTATTCTGTCATCGAGCGAATTCAGCAAGCTGCGCTCACTCAGGAGGACGACAAACTGCAGCAGCCGATGATCTGCAATGTCGGCAACGAAGTCTGGAAATCCAAAGAAGCCAATCTGAGTGCAGAAGATGCACCGGAGCTTGGCGACCCGGAAAAACGTGGCGTCCTGATGGAAGCCATCACCGCCATAGATTTGCTGATTGCGGGCGCTGACGTTGTGATCATGCGACATCCGGAAGCTATCAAGCTGGTCAAGGGATTCATCGCCAAAATGATGTAATCGATGCCGTGAGGTTCTATAACTTCGTGCGTTTAGGAGCTCCCTAATTTATAGCGGCCTCAAGAAGAGGAGTGAGTCATGGCAGAAGAAAAAGAGAAAAAGACGAAAGTTATTAATTTCCGTGACATGTCAACTTGTGATGCGACCATCCAAATGCTGGAGAAGGCGGCCAAGGACGGGGTTGAAACATGCTTTAACAGAGCTGCGGAAATGAAACCTTGTCCAATCGGTGCTGATTCTGCATGCTGCAAAAACTGTTTCATGGGTCCCTGCCGGTTGAACCCCAAAGATCCCTATTCCAAAGTGGGAATATGCGGCGCAACCATTGATACTATTGCCGCCAGAAACTTTGCCCGGATGGTGGCAAGCGGTTGTTCTGCACATACCGACCACGGCATGTCGATGCTGGATGTATTCCGCGAGGTGGTGAACGGCAGGATCCAAGATTATAAAATTAAGGACGAAGAAAAACTGCGCGATGTAGCCGCAAGTGTAGGTATCGAGGTGGTGGGCCGTGAGACCATGGAAATTGCCAAGGAGCTCTATGAGGAATTGGAGCGGACCTACACCCAGGTGGAAGGCGAGATTCCTTTTGTCAGCCGGGTTCCGGCCAAGACCCTGGAGACCTGGAGGAAGCAAGGGGTTGTCCCACGGGGATCCATGCGCGAGATCATGGAAATCATGCATCGAACCCATATGGGTGTGGATCAGGACTATGAAAACATCGTGAAGCAGTGCTCCAGGACAGCGCTTGCGGACGGCTGGGGCGGTTCGATGGTGGCAACGGAGATCTCCGATATACTGTTTGGTACCCCGAAGCCTTTGGTTGCCGGTGTGAACATGGGATATTTGAAGGAAGACCATGTGAACATCATCGTTCACGGCCATGAGCCTAATCTTTTTGAGTCAATGATCACCTCTGTAAACGATCCGGCTCTGCTTGATGAGGCCAAAGCCGCAGGCGCTGCAGGAATCCAGCTGCTCGGCATGTGCTGCTCCGGGGCTGAAGTGCTCGGCCGCCACGGTGTGCCTCACGCCGGAAACTTCATGAGTACCGAAGCGGTGATCGCAACGGGCGCCGTGGATGCCATGGCGGTGGATGTGCAATGCATTATGCAGTCTCTATCGCAGGTTTCCGAGTGCTACGGGACCAAGTTCTTCACTACCAATCCCCGGGCCAAAATCGACGGGGCGACCCATATCGAATTCCATGAGCACACCCCGAGGGATTGTACCAATAAAGTGGTAAAGATGGCCATCGAGCGATTCAAGAATCGCCCGGAGAGGATAGTAATTCCGCAGCGGCGCGATCTTGGCATTCACGGGTTCTCCCATGAGTATGTGAATTACATGCTGGGTGGCTCCTTTAGAGCGTCATATACGCCGCTAAACGACAATATCATCAACGGCCGCATTCGCGGCGTAGCCGGTGTGGTGGGCTGTACCAATCCCCGGGTTAAGCATGACTATGTGCACGTGGAACTGGTCAAAGAATTGATCAGGAACAATGTCCTGGTTGTGCAAACCGGTTGTTCTCAGATCTCTTTGGCTAAAGCCGGTCTGATGAAGCCGGATGCCGCGGTTCTGGCCGGCGACGGCTTGCGGGAAGTGTGCGAGACAGTGGGTATGCCGCCGGTGCTGAGCCTGGGGTCGTGTGTGGACAACAGCCGTATTCTAATCGCCTGCGCCGAAATGGTGAAAATCGGCGGGCTGGGCGAAAGCATTGCGGATCTGCCTGTTGCGGGTGCGGCTCCCGAGTACATGAGCGAGAAGGCGATCTCCATCGGCCATTATTTTGTAGCCTCCGGCGTTTACACTATTTTTGGTGTGACCTTCCCGTCCGTCGAAGGGACCAAGTTCCACAAGCTGCTGTTTGACGGCTTGGAAGAGCAGGGCATGGGCAAGTGGGATTTTGCAGTCGATCCGCACGATATGGCGCAGAAGATGATCGCCCATATCGACAAAAAGCGC
>JAVEVM010000400.1:0-4576 GCA_034005055.1 Desulforhabdus sp.
TCGCGCATCATCTGTCCGTTAATGTTCACCAAGCGATCTGCAGGCTTATTGGCATAAACCAGAAAAGAGAGAGTCAGTTCCGGAATCTCCTTCTGGATGGTTATCGGCAAACCTTTCAAACCCGGCAATTGCTCCATCTGAGGTGACGTGTATGGAGCCGGCAGGGGCTGAGTCGATTTCGGTTTGCTCATCGTAGTCTCGTCGAGGGCTTTTGTGTATTGCTCCGTGAGCTGTTCGGGCGGTTGAGCGCTTGTGCGAGCGGCTCTCGAGGGGAGCTTATCCTGTGCCGAATTGGCGGGGGCTGGTTGGGGCTGTTGTTCTTTGACAAGGTTGACGGAATTCTTTTCAGGTCTAGTGGGTACGCTCTTTGGAACAGTAGGCGGAGCGGTCTTTGCCGGCTGAGAAGGCTTTTGTGGCTGCGGAACCGGAGCCTTGCTTTGCTTGCTTCCGGGTGCTGTTTCCGCTGGTGCACCATCCTGATTGGCCGGTACGTTTTGAACTGCAGCAAAGGATTGACTTTTTTCTGCGAGCCTTGCCTGATTCTCAGAGGAGCTGCTCGTCTGCGGCTCATCATCTTTCGCCGGACTGGCGGGCGGGTGGCTTGCGGCCGCCGTCTGCTCTCGAACGGTCGGGCGGTCCGGCCCGGGTTCCGCGGATTTCCAGGGCTGCAGCCACCAAAGCAATAACCCGGCATTTACAAAGAGCGCTAAAATCAACAAAGATAACCATCCGCGTCGCTTTTTTGATTCCACCGCCACCGACGTGTGTATGGTCTGCAAACCGGGAGTAGAGCCGCGGCTACGCTCTTGATCCGATTTTTTCAAAGCTTCCAATATGTAGGACATGCTTGTATCCTCACTTGCTATGCATTAATCGTGGTGCGTGCAAGCCTACGGCCGAGTTGAGAAGGATCAGAGTCTGCGGGCCGACTATTCCGTCCGGCTGCAATCCGTTGACGAGTTGGAATTTTTTTACCTCCCGTCCCGTCGCTTCATCGAACCGCGTCTTTGGCTCGCTTCCGGCAGGCTTGCCCTGGGCCTTCCATAATTGTTCATGAAGCCAGACGACTTGGGGGCCTTCATCGCCTTCTTTAATGGAGCTTTGATAATAGGTGGGTACCCGCCAAAGCAAGGTGTAATCTCCCAACCAACTGCGAGTGATGTCGTCCAAAGAAACGGTGATATGTTTGGCGCCCACAACGAATTGTGCAAGATCTCCCTCGATGGCTGTCAGTGTGGCATAAAACTCTCGACCTTGCTCGTCGTAAAGCTTCAGTACGGCAGGACGGTTGAATTTTCGAAGATCATCAAATGTGGCCTTACCCGAGAGGCATGCCAGGCTCTGCGTCTGGGCCTGCTGGCAAGGCGAAGCTGAAAGTCCCGGTTTGTATTCGGCGCCCCATAACTCAAAAAGCGCCAAGATGGCAAAAAGTTGGCTGTCGGCAATGGATTCCTCAGTCTGCCAGGCTAACTTACCAAGTTGTACGGGCCGTGCTGCGGTTTTGGGCGGCTCTTTCTGAGGTTCGGGCCTGGCGGTTCCCTCGCTTGTATGTGAACTGAGGCCACTAACGTCCTGCGGAGCAGGTTTCGCAACTCTTGGCAGGGTCTTTGTTGCGGGGGCTGCCGCCATGTTCTCTTCCAAGCGAGCCGAGAGAGTGGTAGCGGCTATGCGGTCTGGGGGCTGAGCCGGCCTGGCTGCTTTGAGCTTTTTGGCATCTGTCGAGGGAGGAGCCTTGTGACTCTGGGGCGGTACTGCTCGCTCTTGCAGGGCAGCCTCAGACGCGGTTGGAGCGCTTTGCCGCGGTTTCGTGGTGGCGATTTCCACAGGCTGTGGTCGGTAGCGGTGGTAGGCCGTTGCCATAAAGGCCCCGCTCGCCAGTGCCGCCAGCACGGCAAACGACCAAAAGGCGAGCTTCTTATAAGACCGCCGGTTGCTTTTTGATTCCCCAAAGATTTCCCTTGCCGCATTTGCCAGGGTTGCGCGATCGATATTTTCCTTTCCTTGGACATAACCGCCGAGCAACGCCCGATCGCATAAGATATTGATCAGGCGAGGGATTCCCCTGCTGAGGCGGTGCAGGAGCCGCAGTGTCGGCAGCGGGAAAAGGAGGCGGCGGGCGCCTGCAACCATCAGCCGATGATTGACGTAGGCTGCCACTTCACGGCTGTTCAGCGGCCCCAGATGGAAGCGCGCAACAATACGCTGCGCCAGTTGCCGCAATTCCGGCCGAGACAGCTTATCGCGCAGTTCCGGTTGCCCAAGCAGAATTATCTGCAGAAGCTTGCGTCGATTGGTCTCGAGGTTGGTGAGCAGCCGGATCTGCTCAAGCACGTCGCTTTGAAGGTTCTGCGCTTCATCGATAATTAGAACAGCTTTGCGGCCGTCTGCATGGAGATCGAGCAGGTAGTTGTTGATAAGGTCCACGAATATCTTGATGCTCTCGGTGCCGTGGGGATATTCGATTCTGAATTCGTCACAGATGGACGAGAGGAGCTCTTCGACGCTGAGCTTCGGGTTTAAGATGACGGCCACTTCGCAATCATCCGGCATCTGCTCGATCAGACAGCGGCAGATAGTTGTTTTGCCGGTGCCTACTTCGCCCGTAAGCAGCACGAAACCGCCGTCACCGGTAACACCATAAAGTAAATGGGCAAGGGCTTCCCGATGTTGGTCGCTCAAGAAGAGGTAGCGAGGGTCGGGAGCGATTGAAAACGGATTTTCCGCTAGGCCGAAATAATCATTATACATGGCTCTCTCTGCCCGTTCCCACGGCTTTAAACAATGGTTATGGAAAATTCAGGCGTATCTACCCGGGTCGGCATTCTCATAATATTAGTCGATAAAAGGGTTAGCAAGAGACATCGTCCAACATTCTGGATCTATGGGCAAGCATGAAGTCTTTGTGGAATTGCACCTCTCATGAAATGTCACTTTGTCTATCGCAGTTCGGGAGGAGGAGAGCAGGTGATTTCAAGAGGCAATCCTGTGGCCGGGTGAATGAAACAAATCTTTTCGGCGTGGAGCAGGTAGCCGATTTCGCCGGGAAGTGCCGCCTCGCTTTGGTTGAAGCCTCCGCCGGCAGTGTAGAGTGGATCGCCAACCAGAGGATGTCCTGCCGCAGCCAGATGAATGCGGATCTGATGGGGTCGTCCTGTTTGGATGTCGACCCGTACCAGTGATGACCTATCCATTCGCTGCAACACAGTAACTCGACTGGATGCTCGGCGGCCTGCGGTGCATGCGGCATGAACCATGCCCAACCGAGCGTGCGGCAGCGGCCCGATGGGAACGTCAATTGAGAAATCGTCCTGCACCGGATGGCCGCTGGCCAGGGCTCGATAAAGCTTTGTCATTGCACCTTGCCTGAGGTCCCCGTGGAGAGCTCTTCTAGCTTTTGCAGTGCGTGCAAATAATACAATGCCGGAAGTGCCTCTTCCCAGCCGATGCACCGGTGCCGCCTCCGGGTAGCTTCTGCGCACCAAAGCGAGCAGGGTGTGCGTGAAAAAACCACCCGCCGGAAGAGTTGGAAGTCCAGCCGGTTTTGCGACGGCAAGCAGTTCCCGGTCTTCATGGAGGACTCCGTAGCACATCGGTACCTCTGGCTCGTCCCAGGGCGGTCTGCACCAAACCAGCAACTGGCCCGTTTGCAGCACCGCTTCAGCTGCCGCCGGAGCTTCGTCGAGAAGGATCAGACCGCTTTCCAGCCGCTCCCGCCATTCGTCGGCTGAAGAATGCCGGTAGCGACTGCTCAGGTAGCGCAAAACAGTCGAACCGGCATCCCGGAAGCTCACCTTTGTTTTATACTCAAACCCTTGATTAAGTGCCATGATCCTGCATTTCTGCCGCCGCCGTTCATTTTGCCGCGGGTCACCATACGTTTAAGCCAAGAGCGTGCAGGAACGAATTGACGTTGACACGCATAGGTCTCATGCCATAATTGAAGTCAGGGTTCAACCCTGTTCTTGGCTGGAATTCTTTTCTCATACGGCTTGAGTTGCGGAGATCAACCGGCATGCATTTTTTCAGTCCTGGAGATGAGGCGATACGGAAGAGGGTCATGGTTTTCCTGCTGACGGTTTTGCACCTGGCGGCGCTTAACCCGGCCTGGGCCGAGCAGCTGAAGATGGCCGCCTCACTCACGCTGCCTCCTTTTATATTTGCCGAAAGCGATTCGGGTATCGACCTGGAAATTGTCAAGGAGGCGCTGGCTCTCAAAGGCTATACATTTAAACCGGTTTATGTGGTTTTCGGGCGCACTGCGGTTGATCTTACATCCGGCAAGGTAGATGGAGCATTGACGGTGACAAAGGAGCGCGGACTGGACAACGTTTTCCTCTCCGACCAATATATTTGCTATCAAAATGTTGTGGTGAGCCTCAAGGGCCGAGGTTTCCAGATCGAATCCGTAAGGGATCTGACCGGAAAAAGAATCGTCGCTTTTCAGGATGCGGCCAAAATATTGGGCCAGGATTTTGCCGCGGCAGCAGCAGCGAGTCCTTCCTACTATGAGATACCCGACCAGGAAAATCAGGTGGCTTTGCTGTTCAAGAACCGGACCGATGTGGCTGTCATGGAT
>JAVEVM010000401.1:0-4570 GCA_034005055.1 Desulforhabdus sp.
CGTAACTGAGCTAAATGAGTTCATGCTGAGCATTATCGCTCGAGCAAACTCCACCTTTTCGCTTTGAATCGATTGGACTTCCATGAATTCATATGGTTTGCCATGGGCAGCCCACTTAGCTTGGCCGATTTGGTGAAAGGGAAGAAGATCAATATTTCTAATAGCGTTGTCGATGGCAATTTGAGCAATTTCGCGAATCGTTCCCTCGTCATCATTGAACCCCGGGATAAGCGGAACGCGAGCAACAACTTCACAGCCTAGTTCACATGTACGCTTGAGATTTTCCAGTATAATAGAATTGCAGTTTCCGGTGAATTGGCGGTGTTTTTGAGGGTCTGAGTGTTTAATGTCAAAAAGAACGAGATCTGCATGCTGTATAATTTGGCGCAGGTTCTTCCAGTTGGCGTAGCCACATGTCTCAATGGCGGTACGAACGCCACATTCCTTTAGCCGTCGTAATAGAGAAGATGCGAAAGCTGGATAGAGGGATACCTCGCCACCACTGAGAGTTACGCCTCCGCCAGAATTTTTGTAAAAGGTTATATCTTTGAGCAACGCAGTCAAAACTTGATCGACTGTCCAGTTTCGTCCTACCAGTTTGCGGGCATGCGCGTAGCACACCCGAGCGCAAGTTCCACAGGAGCTACATTTATCGCTGTTTAGGCACATGTCTCCCTCTGGTGATAGTGAAATCGCTTGTACCGGACAAGCAATTACACATAGACCACACAGAATGCAGGAAGAAGAATATACGGCGAGTTCGGGATCTGATTCGATTGTCTCCGGATTTTGACACCATTGACAACGGAGAGGACATCCTTTGAAGAAAACGACCGTTCTAATTCCCGGGCCGTCGTGAACGCAGAATCGTTGAATAGCCGTTATCGGTGCTGTAATTTCTTGATCTTTATGCTTCACGGGCTACCATTAGTCAGAACTTAGCGAGCCCTCATTTTATCTATCATGATCTCCTGGTGTTTTTCAGGTAAGGCTGTAAAATAGGCCGAGAATCCTCCCAGACGCACTCTCAAGCCTCTGTATAGATCCGGCTTGGTTCGTGCTTCTTGAAGCATCGCTGAGTTGACTCCAGTTATTGTTAAGATTACCCCTCCTAATTCCATAAAAGACTTGATCAAGGCAGAGACCCTATTGATACCGTCCTCTCCCCGTACCTCATTAGGATTGAGATAAATATCGAGAGGACAGCCGTTGCAGTAGGCTAGGAGATTTGCCTTTGTGGATGAACAGATGGCCGCTGTAGGACCATTCTTGCCCACAGAAATGCTTGGAGAATAATTACTGCTTACCGATTCTTGGGCTCTGCGTCCGTCAGCAGATGCGCCCACCACAAGGCCAAAGCGCAGATAGTTTTCAAAAGTACCAATACCCAACGGTATATATAACCAATCCAAATTCTTTTGATGTTCCATGACACGAGCTGCGGCATCATCGAGAATTCTCACCGCGATAGTATCAACGTAGTCGTCGTCATTTCCGAATTTTGGAGCTTCGTTGATCAGCAATTGTCTTAGTCGTTCATTCCCTTCAAAATTTGTTTCTAACGCTCGCAGCAACTCGTTCATCGAAATAACTTGCTGTTCAAATACAAGCTTCTTAATTGACGCAAGGGAGTCAACACAGTTACTTAAACCAGCTATGATAAGGCCGTGAATCACATATTTGGCCCCACCATTTGAGAAGGGCTTTCCACGCTCGATGCAGTCATCCATCATAGCCGAGAGAAGGGGATCTGGCGCTATTTTGGCTACTTCACCATAGTACTTGATTTTATGAGCGATTAGGTAATCGATTCGATTCCAAAGGTGCTTTTTGAATGCGGAATAGAGGTCTTCAAAGTTAGAAAAATAAAGTGGATCACCGAAATCCTCACTTTCCACCTGTCCACGAATGAGGCTTTGGCCCCGAAAGAGAACGTACTCGAGCATTTGAAGCACTTCGAGATGCGCGTAACTGTAGTCACTTTTCCCGGGAATCAGGGTTTCCCAGCATCCATCATTTGAATAGTCTCGTGCGTCCTCGATTGGAATTCCAAGATCCGTCAGTCCTTTAACGATCTGCTCATCGTTATACATTGCAGGCTCGCCTGAACCATGTCGGACGATTTTCGCACACTCTTCATAGAGGCGATCGGGGGAAGCCCTGTGAAATCTTACGCTTAGAACTGGCATTATTGCTTCTAGTCGAGCCCAACAATCTAGGATGATGTAAGTCATCTCATTGGTTGCGTCTCGTCCGTCTCTTGTTAAGCCAGCAAGTATTATATTCATCAACCAATGGTTTGCCGAGGTATCATGTACGTAAGTGGAAGGGATTCTTAGAACAGCATTTTCGGTTGTGGAATCACCACCCTGAGAAAAATCTCCAAATGTTAAATGGTTTTCCCATTGCTCAGGTCTTATTTGAACGCGCTCACTGAATTTTGCGAGCCAACTAGTGATGAGCTCTGTCGCTCGTTCTTTGGTAAGAATTCCGCGATCAACGTCTCTTTCGTAAAACGGATATAGGTACTGATCCGATCGACCAGCAGGGATGTATTCAAGGCATGAATGAAAAACAATATATGTAAGCCAAAAGCTCTGCAATGCTTCATGCAATGTTCGAGAAGGTTCTTCCGGAACACGTAAGCAAATTTCAGAAATCTCGACTAGTTCTGTGCGTCTAGTGGGATCTTTCTCTTTGATGGCTTCATCGAGCGCTAACGCAGAATAACGGTGCGCGAAATCGCAAAGAGCATTTAAAGCTATGATCATCGCGCGGTAGAGATTGACAGCATCATCGCGCGGATTTTGGTTTGCGAGTTGTTGTCTAAGCTTTTCAGTTGCCCGTGCTCGGAACTCCTTGGCCCCACATTCTAGCAGTGTCTTATAGTCTACAGGGTGATGTCCCCAAACCGAAAGCTCGTTGTACATCTGTTTTGCGGCTGAGCGCTTTTCCTCCTCAAGGGAATATTCTGGGAAAACATGACCAAAGCCGACCATCGCCATGTTTGAGATTCCAACGATCAGCTCGTCTGGCTTGATTTCAATAGGCATATGCCTCATGACGTGTTCCATGGCGAGTGCTTTTCGAACAATAAGTGGCTCTCTCCTTACGTCATCAGTGGTTAAGATGGTACTCCCTTTTCCCCACCATAATTTTTTGGTGACGTACTCTTTGTCAAAGAGTCGGCTTTTGATTTTCTCAAATCTCGTTGTCATGGCGATTCTTCGGGTTGGGTTGTAGTATTTATAAACCGTATACGGGAGCTTGGCTCACTGCGTAGAACCCTTCGAGATTTCAAATTGCACGTCTTGTTTCTCCAGCGCCTAAGAGGTGCATCTCTGTAAAAAAAAAGGGAGAAAGCCGTAAAAGCTCCTCCCACTATTACAGAAGATTCTGTATTCTTCAATAGAGACTATCTTGCAACTCGAGCTTGTCCTTTCATGGCTCTAACAACATCTTGCGGAGAAGAAGCTTTGGAGGTATCCCCTGAATAGGTAACCATCAGTGCTCCATGGGCCCATCCATAGTTGAGTGCTTCTTGAGGCTCCATGCCAGTCAGCATCCCGTAAAAAAGACCACCAGCGAAAGCATCGCCACCAGCTATACGACAGTAAACTTCAATGTCTTTCGTTGGGGCATCATAGATCTTACCCTCATACCACATGAGAGCGCTCCAGGTATGCTCCTGGGCAGAATGAACTTCGCGAAGCGTAGTAGCGAAGAGCTTGATGTTTGGGAATTGTTCGACTGCTTTGGTCAGCATTGCTGTAAATCCGGCTCTCTTCTCCTCTAAGTTAGAGCCGCCAGCATCCGGGCCTGTGATGCCTAACGCTAACTGGAAATCTTCCTCATTACCTACAACCACGGTAGACTCTGCCACGATGGAGCGAAACAACTCTTGCGTTATTCCATTCGCTTTCCACATTGCATCTCGATAGTTGAGGTCAACGGAAACTACTGTGCCAGCGGCACGGGCCGCCTTAGCCATTTCAAGAACGAGTTGACCAGTGTACCTAGAAAGGGACATAAACAGCCCTGTGACATGGACCCAACGAACGCCCTCTACCTCGAAGTAACGCTTCCAGTCGAAATCACCAGGTTTGAGCATGGCCCCAGCTTCTTCAGCACGATCGTAATAAACCTTCGGGCCCCGAATCCCTGCGCCGAGATCTGACCACATAATGGCGTGACGAGGGCCGGTGATGCCATTATGCGTGAACTCTTTATAAATTGGAGTTACGCCACGGGAACGAATGTCACGGAGGATACGCATTCCTGGAGGAGTATTTGGTACTAAGGCGGTAAACATGGCGGTAGACATCCCCCAGTTTGCAGGACCGCAGAGAACATTATACTCAGCCCCTGTAGCTTCAAACACGAAGCGATTTGTCCACTCGGAAGGCTCACGACCTTCGGGTATAGCTCTCTCGTTTATGCTTCCGAGGGCAGCCATCTGGTATTTACATTTATTGGGATCTCGTAGTGAAAGCATAAGCCAACTCCTTTCCTTGATAAATAATTATTGGACTAAACTAAGACAAACCTCTACGTACTTTCGAAGACTTTA
>JAVEVM010000402.1:0-4537 GCA_034005055.1 Desulforhabdus sp.
GGGAAACGATTCTTTACAGCCTTTGTGGCCTCTCGGATGGTCTCCGGCAAGTTACCGCCGTTGGTGTCGCACAGAATGAGAGATTCCGCTCCGCCTTCCACCGCCTTGTCAAGAGTGGTCAGAGCATATTCCGGATCGTCTTTGAAGCCGTCGAAAAAGTGCTCGGCGTCATAGAAAAGAGTCTGCACTTGGGGGCGGAGGAATTTCAAGCTGTCGTGAATCAGCTCCAGGTTGCGTTCATAGGTCGTGTGCAGTGCTTCCTTGACATGAATGCCCCAACTTTTTCCAAAGATGGTAATCACTGGAGTCTGGGCGGCAATCAGGGCTTTGAGGTTGGCATCGTTTTCAGCGCTTTTGCCATGGTGATGAGTGGCTCCGAAGGCCGCGATCTGCGAGGTCTTCAGCTGGTAGTTGCGAATCTCTTCAAAAAATCCGACATCCTTCGGATTCGATCCCGGCCAGCCTCCTTCGATGTAGTGAATGCCAAGATCGTCCAGCTTCAGGGCGATTCGGACTTTGTCTTCCATGGAGAGGCTGAAGTCCTCAGCCTGCGTGCCATCCCTCAAAGTAGTATCGTAGATTTTAACTTCTTGCATGACTACCCCTAAACGCTCTTTTTCTTCTTTCGCCTCACAGGCGGACAACAATTAGACGGCGCGGTTCTCTTCCTTTATCTCGATCCTACCGTGATATTCCTTGTCGAGCTCAAAGGCATCGTGGAGTACTCGCACCGCCAGCTCCGTATACTTCTCGTCGATCACCACGGAAATTTTGATTTCGGAGGTGCTGATCATTTTGATGTTGATATTCTCATTGGCCAGTGTATTGAACATTTTGCTTGCCACCCCGCTGTGGCTTCTCATGCCCAGTCCGATCACCGAGATCTTGGCTATGTGTGGGTTGCTGTGCACTTCCCCGGCGCCTATTTCCTGGGAAATCTTCTCTGCTAATTTAACCGTTTTTTCATAATCGAGTCGCGGCACCGTGAAAGAGATATTTGCCTTGCCCTGAATCGAACCGCTGCCTTGAATAATCATGTCCACGTTAATGCCGGCATCCGAAATGGGTTGAAACAGCTTTGCCGCCATACCGGGCATATCGGGAACATTGGTAATCGTAATGCGAGCTTCCTTCTTGCTGTAGGTGATTCCGGAAACCACCACTTTTTCCATTTCTTCATCCTCCTTAGTGACCAGGGTGCCAGAGGCGTCGGTAAAAGAAGAGAGGACAAGCAGGGGCACATGGTATTTCATGCCGAACTCAACCGAGCGGATATGGAGGACTTTGGCTCCCATACTTGCCATTTCCAGCATTTCTTCATAACTGATTTTGCTTAGCTTGCGAGCCTTCGAGTATATATTGGGATCGGTGGTGAAGACGCCTTCGACGTCGGTGTAGATTTCACACACCTCGGCGCCGAGAGCAGCCGCCAGCGCTACGGCAGTGGTATCCGAGCCGCCGCGGCCGAGGGTGGTGATATTGCCGCCATCGTCATAGCCTTGGAAACCGGCCACAACGACGATTTTTCCCTGGTGAAGCTTTTCCATGATCGGCAAGGTTTCGATCCAGTTGATGCGCGCTTGACCGTAATGGCGATCTGTGATGATGCCGGCCTGATAGCCGGTCATGGAAACGGCTTCGGCGCCAAGGTCTTTTACCGCCATACTGAAAAGGGCTATGGTGATCTGCTCTCCGGTGGAGAGCAGCACGTCGGTTTCCCTCGGGTCCGGATCGACGCTCATTTCGTGGGCCAATTGAAGAAGCCTGTCCGTATCGCCGGCCCGGGCCGATAAAACGACAACCAGATGATCACCTGACTTTGTCCTTTGGACAACCTTTCGGGCTACATTTCGAATCCGTTCCGTATCGGCAACGGATGTGCCCCCGTACTTTTGAACAACAAGTGCCATGAATTTTGCACCTCCCTGCTATATTGGCCCACTCCCAATTTCAGCTATGAATTTTGTCGCCGGCGGAATAAGTAATCGTATTGCATAACACAATTGATTCTCAATTTGTATAAAGAAAATGAAGCACAAATTTCGGATCTTCTTGCTTTCATGAATGGTCGGATGTAAATTTGCCCCAGGAAATGGCTGGTGGTCTGATTCTTTTACCCCTGGCAACCACACGCTGGTTTGAGAGGAAGTCTTATGAACATCCTCCTGGTCTATCCAAAGGTCGCAGAAACCTTCTGGAGCTTCAAGTATGCCGTGCGGGTAGTAGGTCGCAAGTCTGCTTTCCCGCCGCTGGGAGCACTTACGGTGGCGGCAATGCTGCCCGGGTCCTGGCACAAGCGTCTGGTGGATATGAATGTGCAAGAGCTGAAAGATGACGATCTGAGGTGGGCAGATTATGTCTTTGTTAGTGCCATGATCGCCCAGGAGCATTCAGCTCGTCGCGTGATTGAGCGGTGCCGCTGCCTGGGCGTCAAGATCGTGGGAGGGGGACCGCTGTTTAACTCCTACCATGAAGAATTCAAAGAGGTCGATCATCTGATCCTCGGTGAAGGAGAAGTGACGGTGCCTCAGTTTGTAGCCGATCTGCAAGCGGGCTCCGCCAAAGCCTGCTATCAATCGGGCGAGCATCCTTCTCTCGAAAAGACGCCTGCGCCAATGTGGGATTTGATCAATTTCAACGACTACGTGACCATGAGCGTCCAATATTCAAGGGGTTGTCCGTTTAACTGCGAATTCTGCGACATCATTATTATGAACGGTCGGGTGCCCAGGGCTAAAGCCAATGAGCAGATGCTGGCAGAGCTGGATGCACTCTATGATCGGGGCTGGCGTGGATCGGTCTTTATCGTGGACGACAACTTCATAGGCCACAAAAAGAAGGTCAAAGGATTGCTGGGCGAAATCATTCGCTGGCAAAACGAAAGGAAAAGGCGTTTTACCTTCTTTACGGAAGCGTCCGTGGATCTGGCCGAAGATGTGGAGCTGATGGATCTCATGGTTGCGGCCGGCTTCAACAAGGTCTTTCTGGGGTTGGAAACACCGTCTGAGGAAAGCCTCAAAGAATGCGGCAAAGCGCAGAATCTCAAGCGCAGCCTGGCCGAATCGGTAGCGATCATTCAGGGTCATGGCCTGGCAGTTATGGGCGGCTTCATCATCGGCTTTGACAACGATCCGCCGGATATTTTCCAAAGACAGGTCAACTTTATTCAGAAAAACGGCATAGTCACCGCCATGATCGGTCTCCTTACTGCCATGCCCGGCACGCGGCTGTACCATAGGCTGGAGGAAGAAGGTCGGCTGCTGTTTCGGACTTCGGGCAACAACACCGATGTGAGCGGCAGCTTGAACTTTATTCCCAAGATGGATCGACAAAAGATCATCGAGGGATATCGATGGGTGATGAACACGATCTATTCGCCTGAAATGTATTATCGGCGAATCATTGCCTTCCTGCGTCAGTATCGGCCGAGGGCTGAAACCTGTCTCGGCGGGGAAGATCTCTATGCCTTATTCAGGTCCATGTGGTATCTTGGATTGATGGAAGGAAAATCGAGAGGCTTCTATTGGAAGCTGATGAAGGAGGGATTGTCGAAGTATCGTCAGTCGTTTGCCGACATGGTGGCCATGGCGATTTACGGTTATCATTTCCGTAAATTGTTTTGGTCTCCCAGTCTCCCTTTTGAATGGGCGGACTGGTGGCAGCATAGCGGCAAAAGTGAGAATGATTTTACCAACTGCTGTTGATTTCTTCTCTAGACTAAAGGAGCTGCTATGGAGAACACTCAAGAAATCACTGAAAGCCCCGTATCGCGCAAGAACATCGCTATCCGTTTGCTCTACACCGTGATGTATCTGATCATTTTTGAAATCCTCAAGACTATTGTCCAGGTCGTTGTCCTCTTTCAATACATTTACCTCTTTATTACCAGGAAATACAGCAGCCCTCTCAGAAGCTTCTCCAACAAGGTTGCAACGTATGCCTATAAGATCATTCGTTATGCCACCCTTAATGACAATCTCCGCCCATTTCCATTCCATGAATTTCCGGAGGAGATGGAAAAACCGGCCGACCACGTGATCTACGATTAAACCGATTGCCGGCTGATGATCATCTCCGATGGAAACGTGAAAGGAACGTACGCTCTTTTCATGCCCGGTGAAGAGCGCATCTTCTTCAGGAATTTTCATGTCATTGCAATCGCCACCCTGACGATTCTGCTTTTCCTTGGCGTTTTTGTTTCGGGCATGAGCATCCTGGATGCGCTGGTGGTCGCGTCTATCGTTGTCCTGCCGATGTACGTCGTGCGCCTGATGTATGGAAAACGCTTCGCCGAATCGGTGATGATCGATTTCGACAATCGAACCGTACGCTTTTCTTTTTCCGATGAGAGGGGATCTTTTGAAAGAGCCTTTGAACAGATAAAACACATAAAATTTAAATTTTATCTCACCTTTGTACTGGAAGACCAAAGCGTCATGATCAAGCGGCCGGCCAATAAAAAAGAGGTGTATCAACGGCTGAAAAACGTGTCCAGGGTGGATAGCGGCCTGTTTGAGGGAATCTGAGGATTATAAAT
>JAVEVM010000403.1:0-4535 GCA_034005055.1 Desulforhabdus sp.
AATCAGACTGTCACGGATACCCAGGTGTACCTGGCTGACCGCTGGTTTTATGAGAGTCATAACATGCGCAGCCTGATCAGCCTGCCAATCAAGGTCGATGGGCGGGTGCAGGCGGTTTGCATCCTGGGGAAAAATGAGCCTGGTTATTATACAAATACACATATCCATCTGGTGGAGGCTCTGATCGGACAAGCAGGGGTGGCACTACAAAATGCCTGGTTATTCGATCAGGTGAGTGCGGGTCATGAGCGTTTGCTAAATCTTTCGCGCCAGCTTGTGAGTGTGCAGGAGGATGAACGGGCATACGTGTCTAGAGAGCTGCACGATCAAACCAGCCAATCGATGGCGGCCATGCTTGTGGAGCTAGATCTGCTGTCGCGCTCGGCAGAGAGCCCGGAAACTATAACGGAGGCTGTGACACGGTTGGAGGCGCTTGTGTCGCAGGTCATGTACGATCTACATAACATAGCGATAAAGCTACGACCTGCCAGCCTCGATCATACCGGCCTGGTTGAAGCGATCAGGCAGTATGTCAGTGCTTTTGAAAAGAAATATTCTCATACGGCACAATTTGAAACATTTGGGATGCCTTTTGATCTGCCCGAAGAAACCAACATTACGCTTTTTCGAATCCTGCAGGAATCGCTGACAAATGTGCTACGCCATGCCAAAGCAACACGCGCAGACGTTGTGCTGGAGTATCATTCCGACCATGTAACCCTATTGATCGAGGATAACGGGGTTGGATTTGAGACGAGGATGCGAACCAACGGCATTCATTTGGGGTTAACTGGTATGCGTGAACGTGTGGCGATGGTCCAGGGAGATCTGTTGATCGAAAGCACCCCGGGAGAAGGTACGATTATTAAGGTGACGATCCCTTTGAATGAGCTTTGGAGCCAGAGGGAGCAAGACCAAAGCGGTATTGAGGTGGAGATGTGAAAACAAGATTATTGATAGCAGAAGACCATGAAATCCTCAGGGCGGGGCTGCATGCTTTGCTCAGTACTGATCCGGATTATGAAGTGTTGGGAGAGGCGTCAAACGGTGAAGAGGCAATCTGGTTGACGGAGAAGACGAAGCCGGATGTGGTGCTGATGGATGTGAGCATGCCCGTCTGCGGAGGGTTGGAGGCGACCCGCCGGATCAAGGCGATGATGCCTGATGTGCATGTGCTGATATTAACTGTCCACGAGGATCAGTCAATATTGAAGGAAGCATTGAATGCCGGAGCTTCGGGGTATCTGTTGAAACGCAGCTTGAAAATCGAGTTGTTCCATGCGATCCAGGTGCTGCGGCGAGGGGAAATCTACATTCACAATTCGCTGGTCCGACAAGCTCTGCAGCCGGTGGCGATCCCACAGCCGTCAGAGGATGTTGAAAAATTAACCACACGAGAACTCGAAGTGCTCAAACTGGTAGCGATGGGGAATACGAACACACAAATTGCGGAGCAGTTGTTCATCAGCAAACGCACCGTCGATTTCCACCGATCAAATATTATGTCCAAGTTGAACTGCATAAGCCGGGTGGACCTGGTGCGCTATGCAGCAGAGCACAACCTGGTCCAGTTCTGAACGATCTCCTAAAAGTCTGACCAAACAAACCTGGACCTCGCACTTAATACGAGGTGAACCTAGAGAAATATGACAGTCAAAGTCCCTGAAAAACAGGGACTTTGTACAATTCTCCGGCAGAACCGAAAACCGTATACTACGAGCGAGGGGACTTTCAGAATTCGGAGGTTCATTGATGGTCAGCTCGTTCCTGGGGAAGATCCCAGCAGACACCTATACGACTGTTCATCAGGTGTTCCACCCGAAGGATTTCTACCTACAGGTGGGGGATCTTGTGGAGACTATTTTTGACAGCGTCCCACTTGAAACGATCAGTAAACGTGCGAGCCTGACCGCATCCGTATCTGCTTTGTTATGCCTGGTGACCATATTGCAAAAACGCGAAGAATTCACCGACCGGCAAGTGAGTGAGGCGATCCGGCTAAGGATGGAGTGGAAATATGCACTTCATCTATCACTGCGTGACCCTGGCGTGCGCCCGGATCATTTATGCGCTTTCCGACGACAGCTACATGAAAACGAGTCATCCAAGGCGGCGTTCCAGGTACTGCTGGACCGGTACCAGATCGTCATGTGTAATTCGGAACTTCCTATGCCATTACTTGCCGAAGAGGTGATTACTGCCATCTGTTGGATGAACCGGGTCTCGTCTGTGGCGGAAGCATTTCAACAGGCTTTAAATGTACTGGCCTTGAGAGAACCGGACTGGATGCGGGCGGTGATCACACCATCCTGGTATTTCCGATATTTATCGAGCTCACTCAAAGCCCGACCAACAAGCTCGCTTGAGGAGCTTGAAAAAGCCGCGTTGAAATACGGGGCTGATATTGCTTATCTGCTTCAATGCATTCAGCGGTCTGATGTAGAGGGAATTTCAATATTAGCGGAGGTAGAACATTTGAGACGAGTTTATCAGAGCAACTATGAAACCACCACCCAAACGGAAGGTATTCTAAATCAATGGAGGAGGGACAAATGCATCTATGCCGTCTCGAACGGTGCGGGCTGCACGGCACCCAATGGGAGAGGCAATGCGCAAACCCAATCATGGACCAAAGTACAAAAAGACCAAACAACAAGAACCTGAGATATCTCTGGGGTGATAGTCAAAATTAAGGAGGTTAGGATGCCTGTACGTAAGCTTAAACCAGTTATTCTTATACGACTGATCGTTTTAATGACACTGCTGCTGCCCGTGGGCCTTGCATCAGGAGAACAAGGGTCACGAACAGCACAATCTCCAGAGGAACGTACCGGGATTGAAGCGGCGACCAACACGATCGCTCTGAGCGTCATCAGTGCCCGGGACGAACCTCTGCATGATAACCCGGATGGGAGTCAGGGGATCACGCAAGGGACTCCGATCACGGAATATCAGTTCATGATCAACATCGATAACACCGGTGATCCCCTGGATGAGACCGGCTGCAACCCTTACCTGGAGGACGGTGTCACACGCAACCCGGATTACCCCGATAACTGCAATTTGCCGGGCATCCGAACGGTACCGGCCTGGGCGCCGATTTATATTCAGGGAGATGAGACGCTGCTCAACAGCACTGCTACGCTGACGCTCCCCGATGGGAAATACCTGATCTCCGTCACAGCAGATGGGTTCAAGCTGGACGGAGTTCACTTTAGTGTGCCGACGGATGATGGCGAGGGCGATGGGGTTGCCACGCTGGAAGTGGGTATGCACCCGTTCCCGCTGCCACCGGCATCGATGGTGATCCAGGTCTTCGAAGACTCACAGATGACCAATGGCCAGTTTGACGCCGGATCTGAGAATGGCCTGGCGGGTTTCCGAGCCAGCATCAACGATATTGCCGGCGAGATCACGACTGACCTGTACGGGAATCCGCTCTGCACGACCTACATTACCGACCCGGATACCGGTGAGATGATCGTCGATGTACTGGGCACCGGCTGCTACAGCGACGCAGATGGGTTGATCACGATACCCAATATCGGCCCCATCCGCTACGATGTCCTAATCTTCCCGCCAGCCGGCGAAACCTGGATCCAGACCACAACGCTGGAAGGGTCGCACGGTTGGGACACCTGGCTGCAAGAAGGCGGCACGGGGTTGGACAATGAATTTCTGATTGCTGCGGAACCTGCGCCGTGGACCCTTTTTGGGTTTGTACGACCGACACAGCCGCCACCCGACTGGACCGGTACCGGCTCAATCACCGGGGTGATTATGGGTGCGGCTACTTATATCCCATCTGAAGGCGGGCTGCCTTACCAAGGCGGTACCTGGGCGGGATATAACGGCTCGAAACTTCACCGCCCGATTGCCAACCCCTGGCTGTCACTGAACGACCTGCAGCGCGGCGATGTCTCGGTGTGGGTTGGGCAGGGGAATGCGGACGGCTCGTTTGAGATCACGGGAGTGCCCGACGGTAACTACTTCCTGTGCTACTGGGATGAAAACCAGCACTACATCCTGGACTTTGTGCAGGTAACCGTGAGCAACGGTGAGGCGACCGACATCGATGTGCGGATGCTGACGGGCTGGTTCACGGAAATGTATGGGACGGTCTTCCACGATTTCAACTCAAATGGGAAGCAAGACCCCGGTGAGCCCGGTGTGCCGAACTATACGGTGGTGTTGAAGGACCGGGATAACACAGAGATCGACCGCATGTCGATCCTATCTACGACCGATACTTCGGGCGCATATGAACTTGAGAAAGGCTACCCGATGGGGTCGTGGATGATCCTGGAAGCCTACAGCGACCTGTACCATACGACCGGCATTACCTACCAGACACTCAACATGACCTCTGAGGTCACGCTGCTGGGGCCGATTGTCGACATCGGCGTTCTGCCGGTGTTGGGGCAGCCTGTGAGGGTTGACTTGGGCGTCCACCCCTACGATCTATCTGAAAACGGGGGTAACGCCGGAACTGTGATCTATGACACCGTGCGAGCGGAAGATGAAGCCCGCTATGC
>JAVEVM010000404.1:0-4534 GCA_034005055.1 Desulforhabdus sp.
CGCTATTGACATGTGAATCTATTCAATACATATTGATATGTACAATTAAGATGTGAGGTTCATGAAGATGAGAACGACACTGAACATTGATGATACACTGATTGAAAAGGCGTCAGAATTGACGGGGATTAAGGAAAAGACCACATTGGTGAAGCTTGGCCTCGAGGCATTGATCGCGAGAGAGAGTGCCAAAAGGCTGGCAAAGCTCGGCGGAACAGAAAAACAATTAGAGGTCATCCCACGAAGGAAAATCGTGGAGTAATGAGGATGGTTCTTGTAGACACGTCCGTGTGGGTTCGTCATTTTCGGGAGGGCGACTCGAACCTTGAAGAACTGCTGAACAGTGGTGATGTGATGTGTCATCCATATATCATTGGCGAGCTCGCCTGCGGCAACCTGAAGAACAGACGCGAGGTCCTCTCGCTGTTGCAGCTTCTTCCAACAGCAGCTGTCGCAAAACACGAGGAGATTCTCTCGTTCATAGATAAAAACCAGCTAATGGGAAAGGGCCTCGGTTTCATTGACGTCCATCTGTGTGGGGCGGCTCTGTTAAGTGAAGCTACGCTATGGAGCTACGACAAGAAGCTCAATGAAGCTAATGAAAGATTTGGCATACGATACAACCCAGGGTGAATTCCCACTAATTTTTGAATCACCGACTACCAGGGATACCGTCTACCGATTACCGAATTTGATGGACCTTGCTCAAGATCGGGCACCGGCATGAAATTGTTTCGAGGTCACACGACTGCTGAGGGTTTGGCTCATGGGCGTGATCCCGGTGACCGGGATGAGCTTGAGCTACCGAGCAGGAGAGTACCGCCGGTAAAGAACCAGATTCTTGAAATCGAGGTTCACATGGAAAGCGGCGCGAAATGCATGGACATACGGGCTTTGAGCGGCGTCTGTCCCGTTGATTTGTTCCACCACAATGCTGCGCATGCGCTGGAATTTTCTATTCAGCAGGTGGTGAAGCAACTCCAGGTAGCTTTGCAGATGACGATCGTCTGCGGGCACGTGAAAAACCAGGGTTTTGCCGTTGCGCCGCGATTCGAGTACCAATCTGCTGCCGTGATAAACCAGATGAGTGCCCACCGTCCGTCGGGCGAGCTTGCCTTTCAGAGCGTTCAGCCGCATACCGCAAAGCGAGGCCGGATCGGTTGTGGCTATCCAGTAAATGGCATCTTTCGGCAAGCCCTTTTGCAGCGTCCGAAAAGCCTGGCGGGAGATGAACTGAGGTCCCGGCACGCCATGGAAGAAATAGCCGGTCAAGACTTCGCCCGAGAGCTCCATCAACCGCAGAGCGCGAAAGATCTTCGACCAGCCGAAGGCAGGCAGTTCGTTTCGCAGCAATTCCTTAAAGAGGATTCCATAGCGGTCTAGAAGCAGCCGTGCTTTGTCCTTGTTGCGCTCTTCCCTTTCAATCAGATCATCCTCATGTTCGGGCCAGGGAACACGCAGCCAGTTCCCTGCCAGAGGAAGCGAGCCGGTCCACATGGAAAAGGCCACCCGAGCGCTGAGCCGCCGTCTTTTAGCCGCTGTAGTTAACCGTGTTTGAGTTAAATCCGTCACTTTGAAGTTGTTTTCGATGCCACGCCTGAGAGAAGCAAAGGTGTCGTTTGTCACCTCCCCTTTCCACACACCATCCCAAAGTTTTTTGCTTAGCTCCGCCGGATTCAGATTGGATATGCGCACCAGTGCGGTAAAATCGTAGCGTGCAAAAGAGTCCGGAAAAAGCTCGGCAAGGACAGATTGGTGATATCCGGGGTTGCTGGATTGAGACGCCTGCTCAAGGCCCGGTTCCTGGTTTTCCTGGAAAGAGGCCATGCTCCGGGATGACTTATGGAGGCCCGATGGCAAATGCTTCGACCCATCCCGCTCCGCTTCCTCCTGCATCAGATCCAGATCTCCTTCAAAACAAAAGGAGACTCGGCGCTTTCCACAGCCGATCCAGCCGAGGTCGCTTTGCTGCAAGATGGAATCCAACCAGGAAGGATCATAGCTTTGCATCCGAGTGGGAAGAATCTCGGCCTCCCAAAGCTCAGCCCCAGCCGCCCAGCAAACCAGTTGCTCGAGCCGCCGGAAAAGCCCGTCCATATCTTTTTCAGGCTCTGTTATCCCCTGAAATTTAGCGAGAAAAAGCGGCAGGAGCTCCAGATCAAGCGGTTCAAATGGGGGTCTGGCCTGCGCCCGCATCAATCGTAGCAGGATCTCGTAATTCTCCCTATCGCAAACGAGCTCTTCGGCTGTTTCCCGAAGCAGAAGCCCCATTACCAGACTCTCCGAATCCGCCAGGTCTTCCACAGCCGTCGCCAGTTGCTCGCGATCAAGGCCGAGTGTGCGGGCAACTTGTTCTACCGTTTTCGGAGAATAGTACTGCAGCCACTGGGAAAGCAGCGACAGAAAGACCGCCTCTCGGTCCTCCGCCGTCATCGTCTGATCGGAAAGGTGAGTGGAAGAGAGATGGTTTTGCGGATGAAAGCTTTCTACGCTCAAGCTCTTAGTAGTTCCGTAAAAGCCGAAGATGATGCGCGGCAATTCTTCCGTAGCCGCAATTAAGGGCTCGTTGGCACCGGGCGCGTGAACCACGGCCAACCGATGGGTTATCTCCTTGAGCAGTGCTTCAGAATTGATGCCGTGATCGGATTCGATGTGGCTCAGCAGCCTTTGCCATTCGGAAAAAGGCAAGAGGAGCCGCTCCTTGACCCATTCAATCAGATCAAGCGAGCTGTCGGGTGCATATCCCGGCGCCAGACGCTGACGCTTCAGCTCAAACTGCTTAGAGAGCTCGATCGGCACAGCTGGGCGCAGCTCCGGCGATAGCACCACCTCCTGCAAAAGATCGCTGCGCAGTCTGGATGCTTTACCGGCGCCCAGCTCATCATCCATGTACATGTACTGATTAATTTGGGGCCAGGTTAGGCTTTGAGCCATTGGGCTCGGGTGGGAGGTATCGGCCTCGGACCAGGCGATCTCACCGGCTTCCAGCTCGCTTAAAACCTCACCGAGCGACTTTAAGTCCAATTCTTCCTGCAGGCAGGTTCGCCAAGCCTCCAGTAAAATCGGGAAATCATCGTATTGGAGCACCGATTCGAGCAGCTTCTGCGAGCGCAGTCGGCTGAGCCACAGAGGCATTCGCTCGTTCATCTTGCGGCGTGTTAGAAGCAGTGAACGGCCCGCGCATTCCCTGAAGCGCGCGCCGAAAAAGCCGGAGCCTTCCAGCGACTTCTTCAACAGGCTCTGTACCGAAGAACTGCTCACCAGTGCAACGATCTCATCGCCCCGGACATCATGGGGCAACTGCAGCATGACGCAATCGTTGCTCGTATAGATTTGCGGCTGGTATCCGTAGCTTTCTTCCCAGGCGGCTTCCAGGGCCATGGCAAACGGGCGGTTGACGCGGCCGCCCCAAATAGTGTGCAGCACGATTTGATTTCCCGGATAACCGCCCGGGCCGGTGTGTACGTGCTCGATCAAAAGATGGCGGCGGTGCGGCAGCGAACAGCCGGTCTCCTCCTTTTGCCTCTGCAAGAAAGCGATGAGCTGCTTGGCTGCCGTATCGCTCAGAAAATGATATTTTTTAAGGTGCTGTTTGAACTGCGGCTCCTTCAGGCGGTCGTCGGCGGTTTCCAGCAACAGGCCGATCCGCTCCGACATGTGAAAACTCCGCAAGCTTTCCTCCGCCTTCCAAAACGGAGGCGCCGCTGTTCCTGGGTGGGCCGGCAGGACGAGGACGTCGTTATGAGTAATCCGCTCGATTCTCCAGTTTTGTGTGCTAAGGGTAAATGTCTGGCCGATTCTTGCCTCCCACACGAACTCTTCGTCCAATTCTCCGATTCTTGCGCCGCTTTCCAGGTGGCGCAGGTGAAAGTAGCCGCGATCGGGAATGGTGCCGCCGGAAAAGTAAAGATCCTGCAATGCGCCCTTCCTAATACTGACCGTGTTGCTGAGTCGGTCGACTGCGATGCGCGGCTTGAGCTCCCGCAGGCGGCTTCCAGCGTAACGCCCGGCCAGCATGTCGATTACCAGATCGAACTGTTGTCTGGACAGGGCACGGTAGGAATAGCTGGTTTTCAGCCGGGCGTATAGTTGATCGATTTGCCAGGCTTCCATTCCAACCATGGAAACGATGATCTGCGCCAGCACATCGAGCGGCGATTGAACAGGTTGAACCGATTCGATCTCCTGATCGACGACTCCGGCCGCAAGCACGGCGTCCTGCAGAATATCCTTCGGCTCCACCGGCATGAGCGTTCCGCGGCTGACTTCACCCACCCCGTGTCCGGCCCTGCCGATCCGCTGGATCGCGGCGGAAAAAGTGGGTGCCGATTGGATCAGAACCACTTCATCGAGAGCCCCTATATCGATCCCCAGCTCCAGAGAGCTGGTCGCGACAATGGCCCTGAGGTCACCCGCCTTGAGCTTTTTTTCAACTTCGGTGCGGATTTCACGGGCGAGCGAGCCGTGATGCGCATAGGCAATGGGGGCAGGCTCATCCTGGTTAAGAAGATGCGTGAACTTTTCACAAAACCTT